>NZ_CP036281.1:1182500-1262500 GCF_007750395.1 Polystyrenella longa
GTGGGCGAGCACTGTGATGGGAATCACTCCGGTTGATAAGACGGGTGATACCTAGACTACCTGCTCTGTCTACTGCTAATTGTCAGGGTATTGCATCGTGCTTATTTGAAACACGAAGACACCAAGGAGGCACAAATAATTGCTTCCTTGATGAAGAGTTCATATACGTTTTCTGCAGCAAATGATCCTGGAACTCAAAAAGGACTTGGCTATCGTTAAGCCTCGGTGATCGGAGGCCTTTTTGTTAGTTGTCCAGCTCTTTGTGTCCTTCGTGACTTTGTGTTTCAAAAATGAATTTGTATGTCACCCAACATTTATCAATTGTTAAAGCACAACTTGACTTAGGTTAGCCCGGACAATCACGAAGTGTTGTCCGGGGGCCGATAGGCACAAGCGATTGAGAAAGTCACGGTAAAATGAACTTTCGACCGTGAAGGGGGGGATAGCTTGTAGCCTCGCAACCCGGACAATTAGCGGATTAGATCAGGCACTGCTTGGCAATTAGGGATAGACCGAACACTACGTGCTCGTGTCTGAACCGAAAAGATCGTCGAACATTTCGTTGAAATTGTCATATATCGGTTGTGCATAATGCGCGATCACGGCGTGGTTCTGCATTTCATGTGGCTTGAATCTGGCGAGATACTCGTGATCAAACCAGACGAGAGGGTGCTCTGGTTCGGACTTATTCTTCGCATCAAAACAGATCGGTCCCCAGCCATCACCCCACTGCGCAACGGGGATGAAATCCGCCCTGATCAAATCATCCCAAGCCGCTATAAGGAATCGAAGTGAGCCAAGCGGATTCGTGAGTGGCAATGGTTCCCAAAAGATCTGCTGGTCATATTTACGACTGGATACATCATCAAAAAGATGGCACATCGCCTGAAGATAATTTATGAAAGATTCTGGGAAAACAAACTGGAAATCTTCTTCTAGGGTGCGGATGTCTCTGATTCTGGCTGTCGAATCTGCAAGTTTCCACTCCACCCAGCCATCACTATTTATGGGACCGGCTTGCATTTCCGGGGGGACTCCAAAGCGATTCGCTTCTTTACTGGCTACGCCAAAATTTAAACCCAATTGAGATCTATGGACGTAAAACCGCTGGAGTGTATTTCGGTATTCTGTAATTTGTCTACTCATTCTTTTGTCCTCTTTCTGAGAGGATAAGGTTAGTCACGCTAAGTATACAGTGGAAAAAGCTCTGTCACAGAGTCTGTTAAACTTGTCGTTCAGGCACCGTCTTACAAGCTGATATTCCCGAAGTGCGTCGTGTTCTGAATCGTTCCATAAGAGTCCCCATTGGATACGTTCACCAGCTGGGCAATTCCCCTTCGGGTTTTATCTTGCGGTGTGAGTGAGAACAGGACAGCCGGATCCTGCGACAGTCCGAGATCAATCCATTGCAGATAGGCCCCCACCGTCGAAGGCTGCTGGAAAGAGTCATCGACATGCAGCAGGATCTGTTGGCCATGTTCGTCGAGAATCTGAACTCCGGCATCCGCGCGGTCGTCGTTATACCGGGTCCCTTGAACGCACAATCGAGACTTCCCGTCGACCCGTCCCACAACGGCATTCACTGGGCTGTGCAGATCAAGCCGTTTCTCCCAGAGTGGTTTCAAAACCGCTGGTTTCTCGGCCACTGCGGTCATCGTCATGCAGAGACAGGGGAAGATAAATAAGAGAAAGCGAGACATACGACGGCCTTCATGTCACTGTCGAGGAAAGGAGTAAGTCATCAGCACCAGTCCACGATAGACCCTCGTCGTAATGAAATCCAGAGAAGAATAGAACGCGTTCGCGGTTGAGGCAGACGGTCTCTGGCTCGGGGATATGGTGTTTGACACCCTCTGGGGAGGGTCGTAGAATCGAGGTCGTCAATCAGGCTGCCCTTAGTTGCGGGTGTTCTATTTTATATAAAGCGAATGCAAAGTAGGCGGATAGATCTTATGAAATGGGGTGGCCTGAATGCATGGTGCTTTATCATCGCGACGACCTTAACGTTCGGAGAGGCGATGGGGGGAGTCGAGGAACGACCGAATATCATCGTGGTGATGGTCGATGATATGGGTTGGTCGGATCTTGGGTGTTACGGAGGAGAGATTCCGACACCGCATATTGATTCGCTGGCCCGGGACGGGTTGCGGTTCACCCAGTTTTATAACAACGCCGTTTGCGGTCCGACGCGGGCTTCGTTATTGACGGGATTATATAGTCAGTCGGTGGGGCATTCGGGACGCCTCTGGAATGAACCGAAGGATCACAGCAAGTGCGTGTTGATTCCTGAAGTGCTGCAGGCGAACGGATACCGCACGATGATGGTCGGCAAATGGCAGGGCCGGGACCTGGCAGTGCAGCGGGGGTTCGATCGGTTCTTTGGTCCGAACTGCCGCTCGAAGATCAGCTATTATCACGAAGTTCATGGAAACAGCTTTTCGCTAGATGGCGATCCCTGGTCGTTCCCGGAAGAAGGGTTTTTCATGACCGACGTTTTCAATCAATATGCAAATGACTTTCTTTCGGAAGCCGTTGCAGGAGAGGATCCGTTCTTTCTTTATCTCGCCTACGTTGCTCCGCACTGGCCTCTGCACGCTCCCGAGCAATACGTCGCTCCTCACCGGGAACGGTATCGCGAGAAAGGATGGGATGACTGGCGGGAGGAACGTTTACAACGTCAAAAGGGATTGGGGCTGGTGGCGGACGATGTTGAACTGGCACCGATTAATTCGAAGATTATCCCGTGGCAGGATGATCCCTTCCAGCAGTGGCAGACGGATCGCATGGCGGTTTATGCGGCCCAGATCTCCCGTGTCGACCAGGGGGTTGGGACGTTGCTGCAGACCTTGGAAGAGAGTGGTAAAGCGGATAACACGCTCGTGCTGTTCCTGTCAGACAATGGTGCCGCTCCGGATGGGGGCCTCGCTCCGAACCAGCAGACATTCGGTTTTCGAGCGGACGATTCCGGGGCACCCTTCCGCCGTGACGGTGGGAAGATTCGTCCCGGCAGCGGTCCAGAAAACATGCCGGGGCCTCCCGACACTTTCGCCGGTTACGGACTCGCCTGGGCGATGACGAGTAATACTCCTTTTCGGGATACTAAGATGACCGCTTATGAAGGGGGGATCCGGACCCCCCTGATAGCCCGCTGGCCAACCGTCATTAAGCAGCAGGGGGAAATCAGTTCCCAGATCGGGCATGTGATCGATCTCATGCCGACCTGCCTCGAAATTGCCGGTATCGAATATCCTAATGAGTTCCAGGGACGACATCCGATACCGATGGATGGCAGAAGCCTGTTACCGATTTTCCACCTGCAGGAACGGGATGATTACCCGGCTCTGTTTTTCGATGTGCCACGTAACCAGGCAGTCCGTATGAGAGACTGGAAGCTGGTGAATTCCAGACGGGGCAGTCCGTGGGAGCTCTACGATTTATCGATCGATCCCACCGAGAGAAAAAACATCGCCGACCAACATCCCGAGCAGGTGAACAAGATGAATACGGCCTTCGCCGAATGGGAGAAGCGAGTCGGCGCGGAGTAAGGGATTAGGTGGCGAACGGAAAAACTCAGGCGACTACGGAACAGGTTATGGCCTGTGTTTCGCTTTTCGCTTCTGGTAGGCTGGGAGTTAATACATCTCTATTATCTATTAATTGAAACTCTCTCGATGACTGGTAAAGAGCAGCGCACTATGATTCCTTCTATATTGCTTCGCGTTTCGTTTTCCACATTATTCAGCCTGGCCTGCATGGTCACTTTTGCGGTGCCTGCTTCAGCGCAGATCAAAATTGATCTCGAACGTCCGCCGGAAGGTCAGTTCATTGTCGATAAGGCGAACCTGATCAACCCGCAGGATGCCGAAGCGATTCGCAAAATGTCCGAGGCAGTGCTCAAGGATAAAGCGGCACCGATCATCGTTGTTACGATCGAGTCGATGTCTCAGTACGGCGGAGCAGGGTTACGGATCGAAACCTTTGCCCGACTCTTGTTCGACCAGTGGGGAATTGGCCCGGAGAAACTGGGAGAGAACCCGTGGAACTATGGAATCCTCTTGTTGGTATCCGAACAGGATCGCAAGGCGCGGATCGAGTTAGGGGCAGGCTGGAAACGGGAGAAAGATGCTCAGGCGCTACAGATCATGGAAGAGTTAATCATCCCCCGTTTCAAGGAGGGGGACTTTTCCGCCGGGATTAAAGCGGGAGTCGAAGGGCTCGATAAAATGGCCCGCGATCTGGAGCTGCCGCGCTCACCTCGGCCTACTTCGCATTACATCATTGGTGCGGTCTTTATCGGTCTGTTGATCTTCACGGTGGTCTCGCTGATTCGTCGCGGTTCCAGTGGTTGGGCCTGGCTTTTCTGGGGAGCGATCTTTGCGATTATCGGAGTGATCCTGTACCAGATGGCGACCAATCGTGGCGGCGGAGGTGGATATTCGGGCGGTTCGTTTGGTGGTGGATTTTCTGGTGGTGGAGGAGCGACAGGTTCGTGGTAGCGACTCTGTCTAAGTTGCCCCCATTCAGGGCTTATCGAATTTCTTGTCGCATCAATCAGTTACCCCAAATTACCCCATCGAAATAGAAGCAGAACAGGAATCAAACCATGGGTACGGCATCCAGAAATTTCAGTGATGATGATCGTGAACGAATCAATCAGGCGGTCAAGCAGGCGGAGACAATCACATCGGCGGAGATTGTTCCTGTCGTTGCGGGGAGTTCGGGCAGGTACGACCGGGCGGAAGACATCGTCGGTGTCTGGGTGGCGGGCCTGTTGATCGTGTTGACCTGGTTGTTCTATCCTCTTCCCGTTTCCGATGCAGGTGACTGGTCCGCCACACATCCCCTCTGGCAACTGATCGCGATCCTTATTGCAGGTGTCGTCGGTTTTCTATTGGGAGCGGTATTAGGCACCTGTTATCTTCCGCTCCGCCGGATGTTCACTCCCGTCAGTCAGATGCAGGAGGAAGTTTACACGCGGGCCCGTCAGGTCTTTTATGACAACCGGGTGCATCATACTGCAGGAGCAAGTGGTGTCTTACTGTATGTCTCCCTTTATGAACATCAAGCGGCGGTGATTGCCGACCAGACTGTTCTCGACAAAATCGACCAGGCAGGACTGCACGCGATTTGCACCGAGTTTACGGACCGATTGCATACGGAATCGATGGCCAGCGCTCTCTGTGAAACGATCCAGCATCTGGGCGAACGACTCGCCACCGATCTACCGGCGACAGGAGAGAAGAAGAACGAACTTTCTGATGCCCTGGTAGAATTGGAATAACGACAAAAGATCGCTCGATTCGGTTTTCACATTCGTAGGGCGGAACGATTAATATTGCAGAACTCGATGCTCGGAATCTAGCGGAAACTAATAAAGTACTTCGGGAAATCTTGCATGATAAATGATTTACCGAAATGAATAGATTTACAGAGGACGGTGCGGGGAAGTAGTCTGGATAACGAATTACGGTCGTTGCATCCATGTGAGCAGTGCGTTCCCAAATTTCAGGCCCAAATTTCAGTTGGAGATAAGATATGTTTCGTCCATCAGTACTGAGCTTCAATTTCGATTGCCTCCGTCTGGGCTTGATGGCAGCGACGTTTCTTTTCATTGGAGTGCAGACCGGTCTGGCGAGCGAGATATTTACGCAGCACAAGAATGTCGTCTATGCCGAAAAACATGGAGTCGCATTAGTGATGGATATCTTCGAACCCAAGGGGGAGAAGAATGGTTATGGTCTGGTCGATGCTATCTCAGGCGCATTCTATTCCGATCGAGGTAAATTACGGGATCACGAAAAAGCAAAAATCTTTGACGTCATGTGCTCCCGCGGATACGTCGTCTTCGCCGTGCGTCCGGGTTCCGTCAGCAAATTCACTGCCGTGGAAATGCTGGAAAATTTAAGAGCTGGGTTTGAATGGGTGAATGAGCACTCCGGGGATTACGAAGTCACTTCGCCAGATCTGGGAATGGTCGGGGCTTCGGCGGGAGGTTACCTGGCTTGTATGACGGCTGTCAAAAGTTCGGAGTACCCGGAAACGAAAAACTTGAAAGCGGTAGGTGTGTTCTTTCCTCCCACGGATTTCACCCAGTACGGACCATTTCAAGTCGACGTCAAACGGGATGATCCCATCAGCAAAGCAGCCCGAAACCTGTTCTTCCCCCATAACTATCAAAGAGCGTCGGCAGAGGAAGTCGCACAAACATTGACGGCGTACTCACCAGCTAAACAAGTGACTGAAGCCACACCTCCCTTTCTGCTGATTCACGGGGATGCTGATCTGGTCGTGCCATTGCAGCAATCTGCGCTGATGCGAACGGCTCTCGAAGAAAAGAAAATACCAGTGGAACTCGTCGTCAAAAGGGGAGGAGGCCACCCGTGGCCCACTATCAGCGAAGAGGTGATTTTGATCGCCGACTTTTTCGACAAGACATTACGTGGAGTCGAACTGAGCGAATAGTGATGTATTACCTTCAGAGGGAATACTTGATCAGATAATGCGAGCTTCGCGTTCCATGTGGAAGCCGACTTCGTTCACTTTCAGGCCGAAGTGTTCGCCGACTTTGACCACCTCGCCCCGGCAATAGGGCGTGTTGTTGACGTACATGTCGAGTAATTCCTCGCACGCTTTGTCAAACAGAATCAGCGATCCGGGAGCCATCGCAACGAGTTGGCTCAACTCGATCTTTTTTTCGGCGAGACGTACGGAGACATCGACTTTTAATTTCATAACGCGGGCCATCCGCGTACGACGTTCCTCTTCGGTCATCGCACCACTCGGATCGGAATACGCCATCCCTTCGAGGACAGCCTCTTTCTTTGCCTCCTGAGTCGCTTTCTGGGCAACCTCTTTAGGGTCCAGGCAAGGTTTAGAGACGGGACCTACCAGGTAAAGCGTAAACGGGGTGCCTCCTTCAGCCGTCGCCTGCAGCGGAATCCACTGAGCCTCCGGGTCCGGAGTCACGAGATCGATTGCCGAGTTCAGATTGTCGAAGGGATGGGAGGAAAAATCCTCAGCCATCAGCTCTTCAGGAAGGAGGGCCATCGACCATTCCATTCCAATTGTCCCCAGACGTGCTTTCTGCGATTCATTCGGTTCCCGATACCATTCCGGCAAAGGGAAAGATTCCGGAATGACAACCACAATCCCCGTGTTGCCGACTCGCATACCAACCAGCAATCCGGGTTCATTCAGCGCATCCCGCTCGGAAGCGGTGGGAAGTGACGCCAGATCACCTGCCTCGACCGTATATTTCTGTTCAAAACATTGCTTCAGACCATCGGCGACGGATCCTGCATTCGCTTTGGCCTGATCAGCGACCTGCTGAAAATGTTGAATCGTGAAATCGGTCATAAGTCATTTTCTGACAATTGATTGCGGAGATTGATCGGGTGCCGGACTTTCTAAACAGGCTGCACCTGTCGAAAATCACACATCCTCAGTATCAAAATCGGCCTTTTTCTATGCAAAATCCACAAAATCGGTGTAATTGGACCCCATACCAACGTGCCTCTGGCCAAAATTTCGCTCCTGACTTTAGGAAAGAAAGGAGGGGCGGGTTGTAAGATAATGAATAGTAGTGCTTTAGAGAAAATGATTGTCGAAGTTTTACTGCTGCCAAGTTGATGTGTGACTTGGATGTCTCCTTACGAATTGGAAGAACTTGCCTCTGTGGAGGAAATTGATCGTCCTGGGAGACTCCATTCTTGTCTGGGAAGGGGATTTCGTCCGGTCTATATCTTGTCGATTGTCCGAAGGATGCGTAAACTGTCCCGATTCTGTCCTCTGAAAACAGGGTATCCGTCTGCGCGGGTGCCGCGACAATATGCAATAAATTACAGCGTCTCAATTTGCGAGACCGGTCCCACTGGCGGGTTTCCCACTCTGGAACCCGGACAAAAGGTTAAGAGAATCATGAAACAGGACATTCATCCTAAGTATCAACCCGTTATTTTCCTTGATACCGCTTCCGGCGAAAAAGTAGTGATCAGCTCCACCATGGACTCAGACGAGTCAATGGAATGGGAAGATGGCAACACCTATCCCCTGATCAAAGTCGATATCAGTTCTTACTCGCACCCATTCTTTACCGGCCAGATGAAATACGTCGACTCCGCCGGTCGCGTCGAGAAGTTCCAGAAAAAATACGGTTGGGGTGGCAACAAGAAGTAGCGACCGTTCGGCTTTACCCGGCTGCCGGCGACTGCATGTCGTTTGTTTGCGCCCGGTAACAGTTCGATCCGGCGTGAAACGAGCTGTTTCACCGAACTGCACAATTAACAGGGTTGCCGGAGATATTCGGCAACCCTGTTTTTTATTTCACCCTGTTGTCTTCTAAGTCTGTCGTTTTCTAAGTCTGTCGTCATCTACTTTGGTTATCTCTTCGCTCTGGGTCTGGCTGGCAAATCCAGTTTCAGAACAGTTAGCGAACTCAACCACTCTTATTTCTCGGATATCAAGTCGTCATGTTCCCCAGTCTAGAATCAAAATTGAAACGATACGAAGAGATTGACAAGCAGATGACCGATCCGGAAACGATGTCGGATCCGGCGAAGTTCATTCCACTGCAACGGGAGCAGGGTGGCCTGGCGAAGGTTGCGAAAGCGATGCAGGTCTGGCGGGAACTCACAGAGAACATCGCCACTGCCAAAGAAATGGTAGACGAAGAGACCGATGCCGAATCCCGCGAATACGCGCAAGCGGAACTCGACGAGCTGAACATCGAACTATCCAAAGTGGAAGAAGAGCTGGAAGAACTTGTTACGGCAGGGGATTCCATTACTCGTGGTGGTTTGATTATGGAGATTCGCGCGGGTACCGGTGGAGACGAAGCGGGTCTCTTTGCAGGAAATCTGTTCGACATGTATACCCGCCTGATCGAACGCCGGGGTTGGAAATACGAAATCATCGACGCCCAACCTACTGAGCTGGGTGGTTTTAAAGAGATGACGTTCTCTATCACGGGCGACGGGGCCTTCCATCAGTTGCAGTTCGAAAGCGGTGGTCACCGCGTTCAACGTGTCCCTGAGACAGAGACGCAGGGGCGAATTCACACCTCGGCAGCAACAGTCGCCGTTCTTCCGGAAGCGACCGAAGTCGAACTGGACATCAAACCGGATGACCTGCGCATCGACACCTTCCATGCCAGTGGACCGGGCGGCCAGAAGGTTAATAAGACTGAAAGTGCGATTCGTATCACTCACTTACCGAGTGGTGTTGTCGTTCAATGTCAGGATGAAAAAAGTCAGCACAAAAACCGCGCCAAGGCGATGCGCGTGTTGCGAGGTCGTGTGCTCGAAGCGAAACAACGTGAAGAACAGGAAAAACGAGCCTCTTATCGCCGTACCTTGATCGGCTCAGGCGACCGGAGTCAGCGAATTCGAACTTATAACTTTCCTCAGGGCCGGGTGACCGATCATCGTATTAACCTGACCCTTTATAAACTCGATCGCGTCCTGTTGGGTGAGATGGATGAACTCATCGAAGGTTTGCTTGAGTTCGACCGGCAGGAACGATTGAATAATCCCGATCCTGCCTGATCTGGGGGACCCCGCGATTTCCATGATCGGGCGAATCCACGGCAATCGTGCGGATATCTGTTGATTTGTCCCCTTGGGGTGGCCTACCATCTGCAGTGCCCGGACGAACTGTCGGAACAGATTTCGTCCGTAGCGAGCTTTGCCGACCGGATCGAAATTTTTCTCATGGACGACTGCTAGTGTCAAACACCGAAGTCTGGACCGTAAAACGCATACTGGAATGGACGACTGCCCATCTTCAGAAACACGGCAGCGAGAGCCCCCGCCTGGAAGCCGAAATCCTCCTGGCCCATGCCCGTGGTTGTGAACGGATTCAGCTTTACACCCGCTACGAAGAGCCGTTGACCGACCCTGAACGTGCCACCATGCGTGATCTCGTCTCCCGACGCGCCAAACGGGAACCGGTCGCTTATCTGGTCGGTTACCGCGAGTTCTACAGCCTGAAATTCAAAGTGACGGCCGACGTATTGATTCCCCGTCCAGACTCCGAGACCCTCGTGATGGAGGCCCTGGGCCTGTCGCGAGACTGGTCTCAACCCAAAGTGCTCGATCTGTGTACCGGCTCGGGCTGCATTGCTGTTACTTTCGCCGCCAATCATCTTCAGGCCCAAGTAACAGCGACAGACATCAGCACAGCCGCCTTGCGAATTGCAGCACAAAATGCCACGAAGCACGGCGTTGCTGATCGGGTTCGGCTTTGCGAAGGGAACCTCTTTGGGGCATTGCAGAGTTCGGGCGATTCCAAATTCAATTTGATCCTCAGTAACCCACCTTATATTCGTACCTCGGAATTGAAAACACTCGAACCCGATGTTGCCCGTTACGAACCACACCTGGCACTGGACGGCGGCGAAGATGGCTTGGATCTGGTGCGAACCCTCATCCGAGATGCGTCCCGATTTCTAAGCCCTGACGGACATTTGCTGGTTGAAATGGATCCGGAA
The DNA here is from genome assembly GCF_007750395.1 of Polystyrenella longa. Taxonomy (GTDB): domain Bacteria; phylum Planctomycetota; class Planctomycetia; order Planctomycetales; family Planctomycetaceae; genus Polystyrenella; species Polystyrenella longa. The sequence goes on from NZ_CP036281.1 coordinate 1,192,987, forward strand.
CAGGTCGACGCTACTTTGAAATTTGTCGCGACGGAAACCGATTTCAAAACAGCCCGCTTTTTAAATGACAGCACTGGCCGCCCGCGAGTGTTCCATGGTTCTTTCCTGGATCCACCCGCCGCCGAGGTGAACTTACAGGAAGAATTTGACGAAATTCCGCCCGAGCCGCCGGAAGACTCAACCGAGGGTTCATCTGAGAACTCGGAAATTTCAGATGAAGAAACGTCAGATGAAGAAACGGCGATTGATGCACCCTCGTTCGATTCTAGTTCGCATGATACACAGTCACTCGATAACAATTCGTTGAACTCAAAATCGACGCGGGACTATTAAGTCGATCAGTAAGAGCTCAGAAATGATGTTGCTCAGTTAAGGAGATTCCAGGGATGGACATGTTCGTCGTCAAAGGAGGCCGACCACTCTCCGGTCGCGTGCGCGTGAGTGGTGCCAAGAATGCGGCTCTTCCAGTTATGGCCGCCATGCTGGCTGTCGATGGTCCTGTGCTGCTACACGACGTTCCCCATCTCGTTGACGTGCGCACCTTGCTCGACTTGCTCAGTCGGCTTGGGTTGCAGCAGGAACGGCTTGAGGATCAATCTCTGAGACTGGAAGTCACCGACACCGACCCTTGTCTCGCCGAATACGATCTCGTGCGGAAAATGCGTGCCAGTATATGTGTGCTCGGTCCGCTATTAGCGCGACGGGGCCGCGCGTGTGTTTCCCTGCCCGGTGGTTGCAACATCGGCGATCGTCCCATCGATCTGCATCTCAAAGGGCTGCGTGCCCTGGGAGCCGAAATTCAGATCGAACGAGGTTACATCTTCGCCGAAGCGGAACGGTTAAAGGGAGCCCATATCTATCTGGGAGGACCCTTCGGAAGTACTGTTACCGGTACCTGTAACTTAATGGTCGCCGCCGCCCTGGCCGAAGGAACGACGACAATTGAATCGGCTGCCTGTGAACCCGAAGTCGTCGATTTGGGCAACTTTCTGAACCAGTTGGGGGCCCGTATCAAAGGTTTGGGAACACCATTTCTCACGATTGAAGGTGTGGACCGATTACAGGCCGCTGGCCCCGAACAGCAACAGTACCGCATCATTCCCGACCGCATCGAAGCAGCCACATTGATGATGGCGGTGGCGATGACTTCAGGAAAGATTGAACTGGAAAATGTCGATCTGCGGGTCCTGACGGCAGTTGTTGAAAAGCTGAGAGAGCTGGGCGTTCAAATTGAAGAAGAGCAGGGCGTGATCACTGTCTGCCGGGTAGGGGCCTTGCGACCGACCGACTGCTGTACGCTTCCCTATCCTGGAATTCCAACCGACGTACAGGCGCAGTTGATGGCATTATTAACGACTGCTGGCGGGATGAGTGTTATCACTGATAAAGTCTTCCCGGATCGATTCATGCACGCTCCGGAGCTCGTTCGTATGGGAGCTCATATTCGAAGAGAAGGACCCTCGGCGATTATCAGCGGTGTCTCTCAGTTGAGCGGTGCGAATGTGATGGCTTCAGACCTGCGGGCGAGTGCGGCGTTAGTGATCGCGGCATTGGCTGCACAAGGGGAATCGGCGATCCGCCGTATTTATCATCTCGACCGGGGATACGAGCAGTTGGAATGCAAACTGCAACAATTGGGGGCGGATATCAATCGCGTTCAAGAGACTAGGGAGAACATCCCGGCGAGTCTGCTGCCTGATTTATCGGAGCTGGAACAGGCGGCCCACGACGAACGGTTGCGAAAATTCGTCGCCCCCAGACCGCATCTGTTTGGTGCTCAGGCCGTCGACAAACAAGTTGTCGACAAATCAGGTCGCTAAGGGCAGCCGAATCAGTTCGACTACTGGTCTGAAGTTGTAACAGCCGCTTTCGGCGGTGCTTCCTGAGGATATACCAGGATTCGATCATGTGAGAGCAGGACGACGTCTGGAAGGCCATCACCCGTCACATCGACGACCAGACCTTCACGCGGGTCGCTACCACGACTGTCATCTCCTCGCTGGAACCCTTTTTCTTCGAAGACGTGGAAGTTCAACGTCGTTCGCAGTCCCTTGGGAGGATTGTAATCCAGGATTTCGATCCGCTGTGAGCGTGTGTCGATTCCAATTACATCGACATGGCCATCATTGTTGACATCGCCGCATAATACATCGGAGAAATAGCTGCTCTTCAGATCCGATTCGAATGTGGCTAGCTCTTTGATGTCCGGGTAGCGAGCGTTGGCAAACAGAACAGCAAAGCTCGATTTACCAAGAAGGATCAAGTCGGGCAGGTTGTCTCCGTTGAGATCGGCAATCGTGTTTCGGATATAAGAAAACCCGCCCAGTTCCACTTCTTTCCAGAGACGATAATTCCCGTTCTCATTTTTCTGCATGATACGCAGCTTGTCGACGCCACCATCAATCAGCACAACTTCGGGGTCGTCATCCTGATCAAGGTCCAGTGATGCGACTCCTTCAATACGAGCATTAGCTTCGTTGGCATTGAACTGGTTTTCGACCTGCCATCGTCCATTCTCTTCGAGAACCAGCGAGCGGGCGAACTTGGATTGGGCATCATACAGCGGATAACCTTTGTCGCTGGGGATGAACAACTTGCCGGGAGCAGAAGCGGTCAGGCCAATCCCCGGGTAGTCTGGGATTTCTTTGTACTTTCCTTCCGCAATACCGACGAGCAGTTTGGGGGGGCGGCCTCGTCCGTGAAAGATTAATAAGTCAGGAATACCATCTGCATTCGCATCGCAATGCGTCATTTTTTCAGGAGTCGCTTTTGCTAACTCAACTTCCTGAATCAAGCGTGATTCAATCATCTCGAATCCGCTGTCCGTCCTTTTTAACTGAAAAGAATGGAGTTCCTGTTTGGGGGAAGTTCCGCTCAGATAAACCACGGTGGGGGCACTGCCGTCTGAACTTTCCAGAATATCAATCACATGGGGGGCTTCTTTGAGTGGAAGCGGAAGGGTCTGAGGGAAACTGAGTCGACCATCGATAAATTCACTTATACCGAGTGTTTTTTCTTCGTTGCTGAGCACAAGCACTTCATCGCTGCCATCCTGATTGATGTCAAACATTCTTAACTGGCTAATCGCCATCAGGCTGGGAAAGCTTTCACCGAGGCTTAATTGATGATTCTCATTCTGCTCGAATGCAAAGATGCGAGCGGCAGCCGGATCGGTTACCAGCACATCCTGCAGGCCGTCACCATTCAGATCGCCCACGGCCAGTTCACGGTCACTTCCACTGGCGAGGGCTCCGAAACCAAATTGAATCAACCGGTTGGCCAGATGCGTTCCTCCTTCGTCAGGTTCGACTGGTTCCGTTTCCAGTTTTAATACTTTGATTCGTCCCGACTGGCTGTCGATCGAGACAATCTCTTTGCCCGGTTCCCCATCGATATTGGATACGGTAATTGCACGTGGACGCTGAAGGTCGAATTGCAATTCGGGGCCCAGCTTACCGGTACTGTCCTGAAGACGTGCTGCCAGAAATCGAGTTCGGTCGTTACCCGCAGAATAGCAGAGATCGTTCAGGCCATCCCCATTCACATCGGCAATCTGAGCGATACTCAGTTTCTCTGACGTGTTCATAATCTCCAGCGGGCTGACCAACCCTTTTTCCGGTTCCTGGTAATAAACGAAGGTCGCATTCTTTCCGAGGACGACCAAATCATCCATGTTGTCTTGATTCAAATCGCCCGCCGCCAGGGTCCACGGAATTGATTCCAGATCGGGGAGGCGAAACTTCCGGGTTTCATTCCAGTCTGCTTTTTCGGACTGCAGGTGAATCATCAATGTGTCGGGGCTGGCGAGATAAGCGATGTCGGTTCGTTCGTCGTGATTGAAATCCCCTAATATTAACGAAAGCACTTCTTTCTCTACAGCCAGCTTTTCATGTTCAAATCGGGTCGAGTTCGCTACCTCGTTGACGTCCAGTTCCTCAGAATCGTCGGTAGCATTACCGACGTCTTTCTGAATCAACAAATCAAGTCGACTGTGACTGTTATCAACTACGATCAAGTCACTGCGACCATCGGAGTTCAAATCACCCGACAAGAGATTTCTGGAACGTCGTTCCAGTTTAATCAATTCGACCGGTCCAAATCCGTAATACTGCGCCAGAGAGGGTTCCTCGGCTGCGAGTGAACGAAGTGGCGTTGTGCTCAAGCTGACCAGCAGCAGACTGACAATGACAACGGTTCGGAAAACCATCCTGGATTCTTTCTAAAACAAGTCACAGCTAAGAAAAGACACAGCTAAGATAAGATACAGTCGAAGGGCGGCAGAATAATTCTGTACGAATTAATGTAGCAGACGGAAATGGAAAGTGGGCGCGTACTGCCCATAAAAATGTGATACCAACGACAACAGGACCGAGGGGGAAAAAGGTCGGTCCTGTAATTCGTGTTACTTGATGTCGACTTGGAACGGCATCAAGGTCAGGCCCGGTTGGCGAGCCAGTTGGTTGATCGCCCAGGTCTCTTTTAGCAATGAATAGAGGCCAGGGGCTTCTTGTTCGAGCAGTTTAGTGATCGATTGCAGTTTGGTTTCTGGGTCCAGATCGCCGAAGAGTTGTTCGAAGGGAGAAGGGGGAGTGGGCAGTTCGAGTTGTTCGACGCGATCTTTCTCCGTCAAACCAGCCAGTTCGGTTGCTTTTGCAATCGCCTGTGACAACGTTCCCAGTTCGTCAACAAGATTAATCTCCAACGCCTGCTCTCCAGTGTAGACACGACCCCGGGCCAGTTTTTCCAATTGGTCGAGAGGCATTTCGCGTCCTTCTGCCGCTTTCGTCGTGAATTGCAGATAGATGTCGTCGAGCATTTTCTGCATTGTCGCACGCTCGCTCTCGTTCATCGGTTTGAGAATACTGATCGCGCCGCTGTTTTTGCCTCGGCTCAGGACGGTCGTTGTAATGCCGACCTTTTCCATCAGCCCTTCCACCGCCACTTTACCCATAACAACACCGATGGACCCCGTGATCGTTCCCGGTTCCGCGTAGATGTAGTCTGCGCCCATCGAGATGTAATACCCACCGCTGGCGGCTACGTCACCCATGCTGACGACGATCGGTTTATCAACCTGTTCCAGTGCATGCCACATCAAGTCGCTGGCGAGTGCCGAGCCGCCCGGGCTGTTCACACGCAGGACTACTGCTTTGACTGTGTCGTCTTTGGCCGCTTTTCGTACAGCTTCGACAATCGTTTCCGAGCCCATGACATCGCCAAACAGGCCATTTTGGCTTTTGCCCGGCATAATAGGGCCACTGGCGTAGACGATGGCGATTTTAGGAGTCGTCGATGCGCGTTTGTTAGGTTCTACACCCATCATCAGGTTCATCATTTTGACGAGACCGCCAAAACCGGAGAAGTCGGTGTCGACTTTTTCTTTACCATACTTCTCATCGAACTCCGTACGGGAATCTCCACTGCGAAGCCGGGCCAGCAGTTCGTCTTCGTATCCAATCACGTCGACCAAGCCTTGTTGTTTGGCTTCCGTCATTGTGCTGATACCAGTGTCGATGATATTTCCGACTTGTTCTTCGGTTAGAGAACGAGATTCAGCGATTGTTTTGACAATCATGCCGAAGTAGCTGTCGAGGATCGCTTCCATCTCTTCGCGGAAAGCGGGGCTCATTTCGGAACGAGAAATGGATTCCGCTGCGGATTTGTATTCGCCGACTTTCAACGCGTCTGGTTGAATGTCGAGTTTATCCAGCATGTTTTTGTAAAACTTGATTTCCATTCGCAGGCCGAGCAGCATGACGACGCCCGATTCGGGCATGATAATTTCGTCACAGGCAGAGGCCAGGAGATAATCCTTCATCGTGGCTGAATCGAGGTAGGCGTAAATCTTTTTACCCGACTCGCGGTATTGCAGAATGGCCTGTCGCAATTCGTTCAAGGTTCCAAAGCCAACTTGTGGGCTTTCGATCTTCAGCACGATCCCGGTCAGATGCCGATCCCGCTCGGCTGTTTTGAATTGCTTCAACACTTTTGCCAACGTGGTCTGAGTGGCTCCAAACAACCCCGGTGCGGCGGCCGCTTCGGGGTAGGTTCCTTTTAAGGTAATGTAAGCGTATTTATCGGCGGGTGGTTTTTCTGCTTTGGCTGCTTTACCCGTCTTGGCAAAAGCCGCTTCCGGTGCGGCAATGAGTGACGTGAACAGGGCGAAGCAGGTGAGGGCGAGAAACGCCCGGCGGGCAGATAGGGGGGGACGCAGCATAGCGGGTACAACCTCATCGTTTTTTTAGGAGTGATCACCGACCTGGATTGGGCCTGTAATTTCAGAACGTCAAACTGATCAATGTCTGGCTTCAGACCATTTTATTCCGTGAATGAACTGAAGTTCGTCCGAGACAGGCCCTTTATGGGGACCGGTTTTTCCGGGCGATTGGGGGCCGACATCGACTGTCCCCATTGTAGGCGACAAGTGTGACATTGTCTGCAACTTGCCTAAACTGATCTTGAAGTCCTGACGGTCTATTCGTTAGTCTAGGTTGCCTGCGTGGGACGGTCAAGATGCGCTGGGCTGGTGGATGTGGAAAGTATAGCTTATGATACCGATCACACGGCCTGTATCTGGGCTAGTATCCAACCAGGGAGAACGAGCCAACTTGGCCCGTTTTCGGCAAGACTTTGTCCCCCAACTGGTTTGGGCTTTGAGAATCGGTTCGTTTTTTCAGATCGATTTCTCAATCCAGCGGACTTCAGCCGGCTAAAAAATTACTGTGCCGGTTCAAAAATAGTATATTCGTCTCGCAGTATCAGTTAGCTGCATCAGTTAAGTGTTGAATGATTCATCATCCGTGGGTGGGAAGGACTCTGCCATGCCACAATCGCCATTACGGTTTCTGCATGCAGATCAATTAAACCTCGACGTTCCCTTTGAGGGGATCGGTACGCTTTCTGCGGACACGTTGAGGGAATTTTCAACTGCGTCGCTGGCATTGCTTAATAATATGCTCGAATGGGCGACGGAAGAGTCGCTCCCTTTTGTGCTGCTGACCGGTCCCCTGTTCGGAGCCGATCCTCCCAGTCTTGCCGCTCAGTCCGCGCTGCGCAACTTTGCTGCAGAATTATACGAGCTGGGTGTAGAACTGGTTCTTTGCCCGCACGCTCTCGAACGCGATTTACTTCCTCGCGACTATTGGAATGACTTGGACGCCATTCTGCTGGAGAACGACAAACCCGCGACGATCGAACTTGAATCAACGAATGCCAAATCAGACGCCCGGATGAAAATCCACCTGCAGGTCGCGCAGGAAAACAATCTGGATCGCACGTTCACGTCGCCTCCCGCAGGTACCGATTTCTCCCTCTGCGTATTAGAGGCAGGAACTCCTTTCGCCAGTTTACAGACATTGCTGGAACAATCTTCCGGAAACGCTCCGATCCCGGTAGAGGATTGCGAAGCCCAACTTCAGGAAACAATTGAGTCGATCCGGCGAACCGTGACGGCCGACTACGTCGCCCTCTCAGGATATGGATATCGCGCCGACGCCGGTAACGATGTCTCCCAAACAAACGCTGTTTATCATTCCCCTGGCGGGTTGATGCCTCGCACATTTGAAGAGGCCTCTGTGCCGACGAATGGACAGGCAACATTGGTTTCCATTCATCAGGATCATTCCCTGCAATTTGTGCCGAAACGTCTGGCACCGGTCCGGTTACTTCCGCTTGAAGTGGATGTCAATCACTACTCCGACGAGAACGAGTTACTCAGGCACATGCAACAGGCACTCGATCAATACGAATCGGTCGCTGCTGAAAAACGTCTTGTGGTCCAATGGCGACTGCGGGGAGATTCGTCTCTTCTGTTCGAATTGGCAGAGCCCGAACATCGTCAAGAGCTAGCCAACCGCATCAAAGGAAGCAAGCCGCTGCTGCAGATCTGGCGTGTACAGTTCAACCGGGAGCTGCTCTCAAGAAATCAGCCGGAAGAATCGCTAGCGATTCAATACCTGGAACAACTTGAACTTTTTGCTGAGACAAATCGCTCCGAACTGGTCGCGGATTTTCTGACCAGAACGAAAGAGCACCCACAACTACAACATCGTCTGCGTCAGTTGGGGGCGGAAGTTTCCAACGAATCGATTTTGACCGCCGCCACGTTACAGGGGGCGCCTTTCCTGCTTGATCTGGATCAGGAGGACCCCCGATGAAGATCCGGCAGATCGAGATTGAACAATACGGCCCGTGGCGCAACTTGCAGCTTCCTTTCGAGGGACATCCTTTCGAGATGATTTACGGCCCGAATGAGGCCGGCAAGTCGACACTGATGCGGTTTATCCGTGCGGTGTTATATGGTTATGAGACCGAGAATCTGGAAGGACCGCGCGGAGACTTCGGAGAAGATCGTCGACGCGGAAGTTTACTCGTCGAGCATCGCGGCGCCGAATATCGATTGCAGCGAAATGCGGAATGGAACGAGCGTGGCCAATTACAGATCGATCGCATCACAGAGGGGGGCGAGCATCGCGAAGGCAATCCGGAGTCGGTGCTGAAAACGCTTACGGGCGGCACTGACGAGCTTCTGTTTAACAATATCTTTGCTGTGGGTCTCGACGAAATTCAGCAATTGGCTTCCCTGCATGACGATGAAGTGGGACAGCACATCTATGGATTAACACTGGGACCGGAGGGACGTCGTATTTTGACGGCCAACCGTCAGGCCGGTCGCAAGTTGCATCAGTTATTCCAGACCGAACCTAACCGCGGGGAATTGTTGGAACTGCTGGCCGACGAAGACCGCTTGCGCCAGGAGATAGAACAGTCGACGTCGAATTCCGGACTGTATCAACAGAAAAAACAGCAACTGGACAACCTGCGGCGAGAAATCGAGGAACTTCGTAAACAGCAAACCAGCCTGCAGCGCGAGCAGCGGGGCTGCCGATTCATGGATTTGATTTTCAAGCCTTGGCGACAGGTTTACGATTACGAACAGGAACTCCAAAGGCTCCCCGCCCGTCGTAACCTGCCGAGTGGCGGGTTGGAAGAGCTCAAAGGGCTTGACCGGAAGATCCGCGAGTCGCGCCGATCCTATAAAGATCAACGGGGCCAGTACCGCGAAGGTTTGAAACTGAGTACCAATCTGAAACCCGAAACTGGGGTGCGCCGCCATGCTCAGTTAATGCGGACTTTGCTGGATCAGAAGACTTGGTATCGTGACGAACGAGAACGAATTGACCTCTTCTTTACCGACCAGAATGCGGCCCGGCAGGAATTGGATCGTGAACTTGGTAAACTTCGGAATCTATGGCCGGATATCACTCTGGAGCGATGCCGAAAGATCAATGCGACAGCAGGGGATAGCCGCGAGTTACTGGCGACTGCCCGCAAATATCAACGCGAACTGAGTCGGCGAAATCGTTTCCGCAAACGATACGACAAACGAGTCCGGAAAAATCAGGCCCGTATGGCGGAATTGACTCAGATTCAAAACGACTTGAATGGCCTATCGATCAGTGACGCACTCAATCGTGCCCGGCAGCAACTGAGCGCCGTTAAACGCCGTTTGGAATTGCAACTGCAAATGAAAGCGTTCCAGGAACGGATGGAACGATCTCAGGCTCAACTTGCCCGGCAGGAAGAACGGATCGGTTTGCCGACGATTGCCTACCTCGGAATCACCATCTTCGTTCTGGGAGGTTTCTTTTTCGTCGCTCTTGGATTGTGGGAAGCGGTTAAAACAAGTTGGTTGATTGGAGGGATTTATTTCTTCCTTGGTCTGACGGCTGCGGGTATTGGCTGGTCGATTAAATCTCACTTCCGTACTGCCGTCAGCGAAACTGTCCGCGAAACTCAGGATGATCTGTTCGAAACTCGTGCGAAATTGAATCAGCTTCAGAAAGAGGCCGACTCTTTATTCGATCCATCAGCGAATCGGTTGGGAGACTCTCCAGACGAAGAAAGCCTGATCGATCGCGCATATCGTAAAGTCCGGGATCTCGAAGGGAACCTTGAGCTGGAACAGAGGGTTCATAACGAACGGGAACGGCTCAGTCGCTGGCGAAATCGTTCGCAGGAACTGCAACGGAAGGTGAGTGAGGTTCGTCAGCAATGGTGTCAGCAGTTACAACGGGTCGGGCTGCCCGAGTCTGTCAATATTGATGAAACATTCGACTTGTGGGAACAAGTGCAGGCAACATTAGCGGCGGACAAGCATCTGCGTCAGTTGGAAGACTCACTCAACCAGCGCCGGCACACGCTCGATCATTACGAAAGCCAGGTTCGTCAGGTTAATGAAGATCTTTCTCTCGAAGGAGAGGCCGTCGGTCGGGACAACAACCTGTTGAAGCTTTTCCCACAATGGGAAAACCTGATTGGCCAGTATGGGGAATGGCGTTCTGTACGACGGAAACATCGTGCGGAAAGTCGTGATTCCCGCCGACAGGTCCGACTTCTGCAAAAGGAGTACGAAGAACTCCGAACGCGACGTAGCGGTTTGCTCGAAAAGGCGGGAGTGCATTCTTTAAAAGAGTATGCGGACCTCGAAGAAAAGCTGCAACGTCGGACCGAACTGGAAGACCTGTTGATGCTTGCTCGGGAAGATCTGGATCGTCTGGCCTCGACCGAGCCTGACTTGGCGATTGTGGAAGATGATCTGGAAAAATTCGATCCAATTTCCAACAAGAACCGTCTGGGCGATCTCTCACAACGGGAACAGGTCACCAACGATAAACTCAGTCGGCGATTAGAAGAGACGGGTGCGCTCAAACAGCAGTTGGGCGAATGGGAATCAGACCAATCTCTGATGAAATACCGACAGGAGTTGGCGGCGGTTCGGGCCCGCATGCACGAGGCAACCTCGCAATGGTTGGGCGTGCAAGTAGGCCAGGAAATCACGCGCCAACTACAGACACAATACGAACGCACGCAGCAGCCTGAAGTGTTGGCGAACGCTTCGCGGTACTTTACGGAACTGACCGAAGGCCGCTATCAGAATGTCTGGACTCCGCTCGGAAAACGGCATCTCTGTCTGGAAGATGGTCACAAGCAGGTGTTCCGGGTGGAACAGGTAAGCCGCGGTACACGGGAATTACTGTTTCTCTCCTTGCGTATGGCGCTGGTTCAGCAGTTTGCCGGTCGTGATATCGAGTTGCCCTTTATTCTTGATGATGTCATGGTAAACTTCGACCAGGGACGCACGGAGACGGCATTGTCGACCCTCCTGAAATGGGCGGAGGGAGGTCAACAGATTTTGTGCTTCACATGCCATCTTCATTTGGCGAAAATGCTGGAAGAACGAGGTGTGAAAACATTTCACCTTCCCAAAAACCAAACCGCCGCAGAAGCAGGGAACAGATGGGCTGGTTAAGCCGCGACGTTTACCAAGTCACACACAACCAATTTTCATGCAAAAGCCAAATTGCACGCTACTACCGTCGGATGCTTTGTGTTTCGGCGCTGCTGCTCACGCTTTTGACGGGCTGCGATAATCCATCGAATTCGCAAGCCACGCCGTCTCCGGATACGGGCGTGCCGATGGGCGAACCGAATCCCGCTCGTCTCTCTCCCGGTCAGGATCTCCCCTCGCCAACAAAGCGAGATTCGGCCGCTCTGGATGCGCACATCACGCAGGAAATTCTGGCGGAGGAGCCAGTTCAGTTTGACAACCAGACCGAGCCGGAACAGGTCTACCGCCCGGTCGACCGACGACAAGTTCCTGATCCGGGATTGCTCGATCAACTCGGTATCCACATGGTGGAGTCCAAACACATCCGGCTTTACAGCGATTTGCCAGTCGAGCAGATCGAATCCTTGCCTCCGTTGGTCGACCAGTTGATTGCGGCACTGGAAAAATACTTTGGAGAGCTTCCTCCAGATCGAGATGGTAAAGCTTTTCAACTGTCAGGCTATATCATGCAAGATGTTCCTCTGTATGAAAAGTCGGGTCTGCTCCCTCCGAAGTTTGCACAAGTGCAACATGGTCGACATCAGGGAGCCGAATTCTGGATCGTCGTTCCCGCTTCCGAATACTACCTGCGACACCTCCTGTTTCACGAAGCGACCCATTGCTTCATGATGTATCTTCCCGGCACCTCTGCTCCCGTCTGGTATCTTGAGGGAATGGCTGAATTGTTCGGGACGCATTGGCTACGAGAGGATGGCTCGATTGAATTCAACATCTTTCCTGAATCAACGACGGCCTACGAAGGCTTTGGCCGAATTGAACTGATCAAGCTGGATATCGACGAGACTGGTCCCAAAATGATCGAACAGGTGACCAATCTGGAAAGTGGTGGGTACCACAGTAATGTCTCCTATGCCTGGGCATGGGCACTCTGTTCCTTTTTCGATCAGCACCCTGAATATCAACAACGATTCCGGCATCTCTCTCGACAGTATTTGCGTGAAGAACCGTTCGTGGAGAACTTCGTGAAAGAGTTTGCACCTTTAGCGACTCGGCTTAACCAGGAGTGGATCGCGATGATTTCCGAACTCGAATACGGAATGGAGATCGACCGTCTGGCAATCGATTTCACACCCGGGAAACCAATCGAGGGAGCTGTAGAAATCGAAGTCGCTGCGAATGAAGGTTGGCAGAATAGCCGTTGGCTACTGGAGGCCGGCAAGACTTACCGCGTGCAGGCGACTGGTCAGTTTGAACTTGACGAAACAACCCGGCCCTGGACCAGCACCGCGGAGGGAATCAGCATCGACTACTACCGCGGAGCGCCCTTTGGACGATTGCTGGGAGCAATTGCACCTGCAGAAGCTGAAAGCCCAGAACAGAATTACTGCTTCGCTCAGTTTGCCAATTTCGGTAAGGAACTGGTGTTCCGCGCTCCCTATACGGGAACGCTCCACTTACGTCTTAATGACCGGCCCGATTTGATGTTTGATAACAAAGGCACGGTGCAAGTCCGTGTCGAAGAAGTCGAAATGCCAACCGACGAATCGGCTCGTTAATCATTGGGCTATACGTTTCAGGGCCGTGGTCGTTTCTTTCCGGTCGCCGGACGTTTTTGACGAGTCGATGCACTTTTCCGTTGTGGATTCCGTATTCTGGAATCGTACTGATTCTTCTCGGGATCGAATGAACAGGAGTTGGTCCTGCTTTCAGAGGAACCTACATGATGGTCCATATTGATGGACGGGGAACACCACTGAGTGCAGTTCGCTTGTCTGTTCACTATCCTTAAAAGGTTGTGAAACTGCCTCTATCTTTAACAGTCGCAGCAAGTATAGGTATTTCATTAGATTTTTATTGAATTGAGTAACCAACACTATGACTGAACCAATATATAGTGTCGTTCCACTGACGATTGCCCAGAAACTTGTTACTGAGTTCGGTTCGGAGTTTCTCTCCGTAACTCGCAGAGCTAGCCGGCTGTCGAATGGCTCCATGATCATGCTCCTGGACGGCCCGGATGATGTATTTGAAGAGTTTTACGCTGCCAACAGGTTCGGGAATCGATTCGACACGCCAACTTATCGTGCTCTCAGGCCTTTCACCAGAGAACTGTTCTCCGTAGTTTTGTGCTCGCGATACAACAATAAACTGGGGACGCTTCGCTTTTCGATTGGTCCGGCGATTGGCCAACCCTACGACAGTATCGAAGACGATTTGTCTTCAATACCAGTTGTCATTGGATTCCGTCGCAAGCTGAAAGCGGCAGACTCAGAAAAGATCTCCAACCTGATTATAGACAGCTTGAATCATGGTGACGATCGTTTCGGAAAGTTACGCATGGTCGATTCTCCCGTCCTCACTACGGAAAAGTATATCTGTTTCAGTCTTGATTTTTCTCAGGCGGAAATGGCCAGTACGGTTCCATTAGTCACGGATCTAGTCGACTATGCAATGGAGCATGAAAAACTCCGAATGTCCGACATCTTGTTTGGCTGCCGTATAGAGGGTGGAACTCCTACACACTAATCACGATGCTACCTCGGACATCGTCTCGCATCGCTCTTCCAGCAAATTTCCAAGTCGCGAAATACATTTCACAAAATCAGAGAGGGTCGATTGAATGGGAAGTTTTTCCAGAAGCATGCATCTGAAGTCAATTGATTCCACAAGAATCAATGAGTTAATCGAGTCCTTTTTGAAAGACTCAAGTGATTCCGTCGAGGACGTACTTGATGAATACGAAGGCTTTCCCTTCGATGAGGATCATGAGGCAGCACTGCTGGTTACGAAACCGTATCAGGGCTGGATCAGTCTGATCGGTAACATCGAGTTCGAATTCGAATTACTGGCGGAACATATCACCCGGCAATTGAATGACACGGCGTTGGTCGTCTCGCTGATTGATAGTGACTATTGGGGGTACGTGCTGTACGAACGGGGACGCGCCCTTGATGAATATCAGAGTTACTTCTTATTTGGCAATGACGAATACAGGCCAGTCTCATTTCAAACGGTAGATCCTACGATGTCGTCATCTGACGCGGCTGACTACGATTGCTCCCAACACTTCGATAAGTTGTCCCCCTTGTTCGATGGTGTAACGAAAGAGTTGCTCACCCAGACAATGGTCACGAAGAGTACTTTCGCTGAAGAACCCTTAATCTCATTTCTCAAATGCTCCAAATCCCTGAACTCTATGCAAACCTGCTGTATCAGGAACTCGAAAGTATAGAGTGGGAGGACCAGGGTATCGCGTTTTCGCATCACTGGGTAATACGCGATTAGTGCCGGACCGTAACGCCGTTAGGAGACTCTGAATGGGACCGAGTATATCAGCCTGCTCACTGGCAATCCGTACAATCCCCGTATCGCAAACATATTCAGCCGACTTCGAAATCGAGTGATTCCAGGCGGTTATGTTTTTGACGAGCGGGGAATATCGGGCGCGGATCTAATTCGGCCGAAGCAGAGTTCATGCCGCCCTACTGGTTCCTGCAGCGGTCGAAGCTCGATTCTCACTTCCAGAGCCTGCAGCACGGACGCCCTTTTCTGACCGGCGTTGAGCATGGGGACCGCATCTCTGAGTTTTTTGACAAACTGCTCAGGAGTATGTCGTTTAAGTTTCTTTGTTGTCGTTGAAGTTCTTTTTGAAGCCATTAGGGACTCCGGTTTCCTTCACAACAGATGGTTCAGTTTTATAAATGCAGGCCAGTCTCGTTAATCATCGACTCAAACGTCTTCGGACCGTGGTCGTTTCTTTGCTGTACCCGGTCGTTTTCGGCCTGTCGCTGTATTCCCTCGTTCTTCGCCAGTTGATCGAACACTCTTCTGTCGGGAAGGGGAGGAACTGTTGTCTCTCGGTTTCTTTTTTACCGTTTTCTTTTCTTCCTGTTGTCGATCACTCCCACCAAAATCAAAACCAAACTTTCCCGTGATGGCCATGTAGAGGCAACCCAACTGCACAATCATCAAGGGTATCGCGGTTCGGGGGATGCTCTGACCGGGGGCGTTCTCGTTTTCCGGTCCGAAGAGGATCATCATTTCAAAGTACAGCAGTCCCAGGAAAATAATTACTCCAGACAAGCGGGTGGTGATCGCTTTCTCAAAAGGGAGCAATCCTGCCACGCCACCCAGGATGCAGGTGAAACCGATTCCGTACAGCAGATAGTCCCCACCCGGAGCAAGTCCCTCTTTGGTAAGCATAGAAGGAGCGAACAGAAAGCCGATTCCAAATAGGAGTCCGGCCAGACTCAGGATAATGACGGCGGTGCGACTCATGGAGGGCCCCTGATATTGAATTGCCTGAATAGGAAGAGAATGCTCGAATGATTGTGAGTCTTTATATCACGGACGGAAGACGCGCTACAATCCGTTTCCAGCCCTTGTGACGATCAATCCTCTCTCAGTACGATAAAACGAGTGTATCCAAAACCACTCATTACCTCCCCTTCAAGGACCAAATTATCATGAAAGCGGCCGTCATCCATCAAACTGGTGCTGCTGAGGACGTATTGAAAGTCGAAGAACTGTCGACTCCTGAACCCGCGAAAAACGAATTGTTGATTGCCGTCAAAGCGGCGGCCGTAAACCCGATAGACACCTACATTCGCAGTGGCGTCATCGCACTTCCACTCGAATTTCCTTATATCGTCGGTTGCGACTTTGCGGGTGAAGTCGTCTCGGTCGGAGCCGACGTTAAAAACTTCAAACAGGGTGACCGAGTCTGGGGGAGTAACCAGAGCTTGGCGGGTC
The DNA here is from genome assembly GCF_007750395.1 of Polystyrenella longa. Taxonomy (GTDB): domain Bacteria; phylum Planctomycetota; class Planctomycetia; order Planctomycetales; family Planctomycetaceae; genus Polystyrenella; species Polystyrenella longa. The sequence goes on from NZ_CP036281.1 coordinate 1,209,089, forward strand.
GACAGGGGACCTTTGCTGAAGAGATCGTCGTGGCCGAAGAATGGGCCTATCCTGTTCCGAACGGTCAATCATTCGAATCAGCCGCTGCGGGGGCGCTCGTTGGGATCACGGCTCATCTGGGACTCTTCCTGCATTCCAACTTGCAACCGGGAGAAACCGTTTTTGTGAATGGTGGGACAGGAGGAGTTGGTTCCGCGGTTGTGCAATTTGCCAAAGCGACCGGAGCGAAAGTGATCGCGACAGTCGGTTCAGGCGAGAAGAAAGCGCACTGCGAAAAGTTGGGGGCCGACCTCGCCATCAATTATAAAACGGAAGATGTTGACGCAAAAATTAAAGAGTTCGTCGGCGAAGAAGGGGGGATTGATGTCTGGTTTGAGACACTTCGTGAACAGGATCCCGCGCGGACGATCGGTCTGCTGAATAAACGGGGACGATATATTGTGATGGCCGGTCGCGATTCCAAACCTCCTTTTCCGATCGGCCCGTTTTACGTCAAAGACCTTCGCCTGATCGGTTTTGCGATGTTCAATGCTTCGCCTGAAGAACAACGCGACTCGGCTAAAGAACTCAACGACTGGTTCACCGCGGGTAAATGGGCCCCTCAGGTCGGTGAAACATTCCCGCTGGAAAAAGCTGCGCAGGCACATCAGTTACAGGAGCAGAACACCTTACAGGGTAAAGGCTCCCTCAGCGGCAAAATCATCGTCACGATATAGACAAGGTGATGGGTTATGTGTCGGGTGGTCCGGTATTTTATTTTGAACCACTTAGACACGAAGTCACAAAAGATCGAAATGCTTTGAAGCTGTGAAGATACCTTCATTGATCAACTTGTAAATTCTTTGTGTTCTTAGTGGCTTTGTGGTTCAAAACTTGAGCAAAATTTTCATTTTACTGGGTTCAAATACGCACAAAGAACCGGTTGCGATACATCCAGAAACAGATGAGCCACAGCAGTATCAACTCGGTTGAGCTTTTGACAATCGCTTCGTACGGATCCCCGAAGACGGTGAAGAGCGAATTTCCGAAATGTTTGACGAAGGTCGTCATTAACCACCCGGAGATGAGGGCATTCATAACGTAAATGGCTATCGAGTTCATGCCGACCACCAGGAAGGGCCAGCCGAGAAACTTTAGCGGTAGCAGGTCCATCAGAAAGTAAAAGACGCTTAGAATCACGAGCGCCCAGCCCGCACTGTAGACTGCCCAGGAAGGAGTCCAGATCCGTTTGACAATCGGACAGATCTCGTAATAGTGCGCGGCGTAACCGATTCCCAGACAAGCGGCACCTGCGACAACGAGTAGAATCCATTTGAAAAATCGGCTTCGTTCCCGCTTGAGCATTTGACCAATCAACAGACCGATGATCATCGTGATCAGCGAAGGAATAAAGTTCAGCGTGTTATACCCGCCACTGTTGAAGGTGAATGCTTCCTCGCGCGGGAACTGATTGAGCAACCAGATGTCCGCGTCATGAGCCGGGTTGGCATTTTTGTTCCAGTGGGCTTGGAATCCTTCGTACTGCGGTACCACAGTCGGGTCGGCATTGACGGTGATGGGGTCGAAGTTTTCGCCCGGTAATGGATAGAAAGCAAACAGGGACCAGTACCCGACAATGATGACGATCAATATCGTCCACTGAAAAATCCTGGGCCGGTTCCACAATAAAAACAGGAACGGGTAACCCAGACCGATCTGCTGGATCACATCTTCCAATGTCCAATAGGTATAGTCACGAGAATTGGATCGCAAGACCCACCCCAGCACTATCAACAGTGCCGATCGCCACAGGACATGTAGAAACATGGAGATCCAGGACTGGCCCAGCATTTTTCGTTTGTCGTAAGAATAAACGAGGGCAACGCCGACCATGAACATGAAGGAGGGTTGAATCAGGTCCCAGAACGAGACCCCGGCCCAGGCAACATGTTCAGTGTGAAAAGCGAGTTGTTCGTAGACTTCTTTCCCCGGAAACTTCTCCGCCAAGGTTCCCAGGGCCAAACCACCCGAGACCATTGCCAGCATGACAAAACCTCGAAACGCATCGAGCGACGCCAACCGAGGGGCGTTTTGTGTCATTGCGGGAATACGACTGGTGGTCGAACGCTTGGAGGAAGAACGTCTGGTCACTGCCCGATTCGCGGTGGGAGGCATGAGCGGAACCTGTCGTAGTAAGAGGGGAAGAAGGAGGCTGAAAATCTGTAATTCATTTATCCCACTGGTTGAACCAGCACTTGGATATCGTCGCCTTCAATACGGAGGGGATAACAGTCGACTTTGACTTTTCCGCCAGGGTTGTCCATCCAGTCGCCCGTATTCAGACAGAATTGCCAGGCATGCCAGGGACAGCAGACAACATCGTCTTCGACGTAACCGGGTGCTAACGAGGCACCTGCATGAGGGCAGGCATCGTTAATCGCCTTGTATTCACCATTCACATAGAAGACCGCGACGGTCGTTCCATTCACGGGGTAACTGCGACCTTCGCCTTCGGGAATATCGCCGACCTTGGCGATGGAAATATAATCAGCCATCTTTCAATTCATCCGGGGAATGTGTAGGGTTGTGTGTGAGGAACGATTCCGATTTTGTGATTGGAATCGTGGCCATTATCATACCGGAATTGCAGTCCAAGTTCATTGATCTCAGACGAAATACTCATCGAACCATGAAACAGAATCCTGTAAAACGTGCTCTGGCCCAGGGAGAGCCCCAAGTCGGTTCCTGGCTCGCTTTTGGAAACATACATACAAGCCGACTGATGGCGCGAGTCGGCTTTCCCTGGCTAACCGTCGACATGGAACATTCCCCGATTGACTGGAGCACCGCCGCCGAAATGTTCGGTGCCATTGCGGATGCTGGCTGCATTCCCCTGGCTCGCGTTCCCAAGGGAGACCACACGCACATTAAACGCGTGCTGGACGCTGGCGCCATGGGGATTGTGGTGCCGATGGTGAACACCGTTGAAGAGGCGAAAATCGCCATCGCCGCCGCCAAGTATCCCCCCGAAGGTAACCGTTCGGTAGGGGGAGGCCTGCATGTGCTTAATTTCGATGCCTCGCCCAGTGATTATTATCAGAACGCAAACGATGAAATTCTAGTCGTCCTGCAAACGGAATCTCCGGAAGGAGTCGAGAACGCCGAAGAAATTTATTCGCTCCCCGGAGTCGACGCAATCTTCATCGGTCCCAACGATCTCCGTTTCCAGATGCGCACTCCCGACGGCACCTTTCCCACTGCCGAAGAACATGAAGCGATGATGCAGCGGGTCCTCGAAATGGGCAACAAAACCGGCACGCCCGTCGGTCTCCATGTGATGTCAGTGGACGATATCAAGAAACGGCTCGATGAAGGTTGGAAGTTCCTCGCCCTTGGCAGCGAAATGAAGGCGATGGTCGAATGTGCCGAAAACTGGGTTCAGGAACTGGACCTGAAATCTTCAGACGAAGCGATGATCAATTATTGATTGACGTTGGAAATCCTGATGAACACCCACTGCACTCTGTATGAAATCTTGCCGGAGGAAGCGACGCGACTCGTGGCCAACGATCCGGAGCAGTTCTATCGACTGCGGCGGGAATTGCACGGGGATGTGCCGAATGAGGATGATGCGTACGTCGGGTTGTTTTCCTTGATTCGAGTTCAGTTTCTCAATCTCGATCTGGACTCAATGTTTGGTTCAGAAGCAAGCGATTCGGAGGAGATGTCGGCTGTCGAACCGTCACCGCGAGAGATTTTTGATCTGGGCGAAGCGTGGCATGGGCTTCATTATATTTTAACAGGGGACGACCTGTCGGCTGACCCGCCAACGTTGCTCGATTTCCTGGTGGATGGGGGCGACCATTGGGATTGGGGAGAGTACGGGTATCGGTTCTATACTCCGGTCGAAGTTGCCGAGTTGTCGTCACAACTTGAAGCGGTGCCCGCCATTCTTTTCAAAGAGCAGTTTCAACCCGAACAAATGAAGAATGTCCATCCCAAAAGCTGGGGTGAAGAGGACGCCCTCGAATGGTTGATCGAATCTTTCGTCCGCCTTCGGGCCTTCCTCCGTACCTGTGCTGAGAAGGAAAGCGGCATCGCCATTACGATGACGTAGCAAGAGACTTGACGTTCTCCCTGTGACTCAATGTAGGTGTGCCACTGCTGGCTCGTCCAGCAGTGCCGGGACTGGTATACTTTACTCTATGACTGACGCTCATCGTAAGACGATTAAGCACTTCGACAAATGCTCTGACGTGCACGAACTCACCTTCTCGTGTCACAACCGGATGCCGTTATTGTCGAATGATCATTGGACGAAAATGCTGGCCCAAAGCATTACAAATGCTACGAAACGGCATTGCTTCCAACTAATTGCATTCGTGTTTATGCCGGAACATGTTCATCTTCTGGTTCACCCGGATGGAATAGAGGCATCGATTCCCAATCTCTTAAAAGCGATTAAGCGTCCTTTTTCGTACAGGATTAAACAGATACTCATTAAAAATCAAAGCCCTCTACTCGAAAAGTTAACGGTGCTGCAAAGACCGGGAGTAAAGAGTTTTCGGTTCTGGTTGGAAGGGCCTGGTTACGACCGTAATATTACGGAAAAGGATACGTTAGAGAAGGTCATCGACTATATCCACAAGAACCCTGTGAAGCGTGATTTATGTTCCAGAGCTGTGGACTGGAAGTGGTCGAGTGCGAGATATTATCTTGATCCGACTGCTCCTGCAGATTTGGACCTTCCAGAGCTAAGTCGGTTGCCCGCAGGCTGGAGCACTCAGCGGGGAACCTGAACTCGCACTGCTGGACGAGCCAGCAGTGGCACCCATGCATAACCCTCTGGGAACTTCTTTTAGATTTATCGAATAACGACATTGGAATTAATTTAGAAATCACATCATGACCAAACCACTCGTCGTTTTGAATATCGTGGGTTTAACCTACGACATGATTGGGGATCGGACTCCGAATCTGAAGGGATTGGCCGAAGATGGATTTGCACGTCCGATGGGGACCATTCTGCCGGCGGTTACTTGTTCGGCTCAATCGACCATGTTAACTGGGCTTATGCCCCGAGAGCACGGAATCGTGGGGAATGGTTGGTACTTTCGTGATACGTCGGAAATTCGTTTCTGGTTGCAGTCGAATCATCTCGTTAAAGGGGAGCGTGTTTACGAAGCAGCGAAACAACGGGACCCGAATTACACCACGGCCAAAATGTTCTGGTGGTATAACATGTATGCCCCCGTGGAGCATTCGGTCACTCCGCGGCCCAGCTATCCGGCCGATGGTCGCAAGGTGTTCGACTCCTACAGTCAGCCTGCTGATTTGAAGGATAAACTTCAGGAGAAGCTGGGCGTTTTTCCTCTGTTTAAGTTCTGGGGACCGACCGCGAATATCGAAAGTTCGCGTTGGATCGCCGATGCCTCGATTGAAGTCATGCAGGAACAGAACCCTTCATTGACTCTCGTGTATCTGCCCCACCTCGATTACAACCTGCAGCGTTTGGGAGTCTCCGATTCCCGAACAGATCAGGACATTCGTGACATCGATGTCGAAGCGGGTAAGGTGATTGATGCTGCACGTAAGCGAAGTGCCGAGATCATGGTAGTGTCGGAGTATGCCATCACGGATGTGTCGCAACCCGTCCATATTAATCGGGTGTTACGCGAAGCAGGGTACCTGCAAGTACGTCAGGAAATGCTGGGGTGGGAGACACTCGATGCGGGGGCCTCTCGCGCCTTCGCTGTGGCAGATCATCAACTGGCTCATGTGTATGTTCAGCGAGCAGAAGATCTGAAAGAGGTCGCTCAGTTACTCGAAAAGACAGCAGGGGTAGAGCGCGTGTTGGATCGACAGGCACAGGCAGAATTTGGAATCGATCATCCGCATGCAGGTGATCTCGTTGTTCTTGCGGCTCCGCAAGCGTGGTTTACATATTACTTCTGGTTAGATGACAACGTCGCTCCCGACTATGCTCGCACGGTTGACATTCATCGCAAGCCGGGCTACGACCCGGTGGAATTATTCGTCGATCCGGAAATCAGGCTGCCCATGCTTAAGATGGCGCGGCGACTGGCACGTAAGAAGTTGGGCTTCCGCTATTACATGGACATGATCGGTCTGGATGCTGGCCTCGTTAAAGGAAGCCACGGACGATTGCCATCAGCAGGGAAAGAGGAGTCCGAAGGACCCGTATTGATCTCTTCCTCGCGTAAGATCGAGCGAGACCAAATACCCATGACTGCCGTTAAAGAGATGATGCTGCAATTGCAGTTCGATTAAGGAAGACAATGCGTCTTAAAGCATCGGGCCGTCGAGCGGGCTTAGTTTTTTCTCGAGTTCTTCAGTCCGAATGGAGTTGCCTTCAAGCAAACTGCTGAGTGCTTCGTGGGCGGCGGATCCAATGTCGTCCGGATCGATCCACAGAAGTTCATAGCTACAGGAATTCAGCAGCAGAAGCTCTTCCGGTGAGAGATGCGAGGAACTCAGTTTGAGGAAACACTTGCGACTCAAACACTGAAAGAAATGGATGCGGTGATCTTCGGACAGGTTGGTCCGTAAATGCTGGAGTAGAGACATCGCCGCAGACCAGTCGCCACTATAATCAGGAATCGCGACCCATTCTTCCTCCTGGAGGTATTCTTTCTCACCACGAGTTCGCTCTCGCAGGACCACTTCGCAAATCCACGTATTCTTTTTCTCTTTTGTCCATGAGTTCCAGTTGGCCATAATAACGCCGATCCTTTAACAGAATGGAAAGAGAAAAAGTCTCGAGAAGTGTCATTCGATCTGCTTTGAAGATCGCATCTGGCAGCATTGGTTTACATGAATTGTATATTCAAGCTCACCAAAGCGCCCAATCAGTCTTCTCTAAATCGACGATCCTGCTAAAGAGACTTAAGGAGATCATTCAGTACATCATGGTCCGCAGGATCTATTGTGTCCAAGAATTTCCCCAGGGGAAGTGGAATTTCATCCATTCTGTAAGCCGTCCCACGGTAATGCACTCCATAGATGCCAGTCGTAAACTGAACGGTGGGAGTGAATTGGGGGCTTTGACCGGGATAATCCAAGACAATAGTTGATATGTCGGTTAAATGGGCTCTCGCTCTTGCTGACAATTTCGGGATTGATTCACTCCCGATTAAAAGACAGGCATCCACCTCCTTATTTTCTAACAATGACTGCGCAGAATACTCCTGAGGTTCATACCTCGGATAACCCCGGGTCAGATCAACGGCGAAGGGGAAACCAGTTTGCCAGCAGAGGACGGAATCGGCACCAGTGACATCCCCCGGTAATCGCATCCGTCTCGCATAGAAGCGAGTGAATTCATTCAAATCAGTCACCAGATCGAGCAACGCTTCGACCACGCGATGTCCCAGACGGGCTTGCGAGACTCCCAGGCCAAAGAAGATGATCCCCGACTGGCAGTTCTTCATCTGGTCGGCCAATTGTCGAAGTTCATCCAGCGAAACGGATTCGTCATCAGACCAGTGCAGGGGTTTACCCCGTACCAATTGTCGTAACGCCCAGATCACACGGAAGTTATCTTCAGAATCGATCTGAAGAAGCTGGTTGGCAACCTTTGCCGTCTCTCCCTCTTGTTCATCAAGCACGATGATCGTACGATCTTCTCGTCCGTTTGGGATGAATTCCCCGCTGGGGTCAATAGAGTATCGCTCGCCATGCCGCGGGTGAGTTACCAACGGATCGACTCCCCAGAAGAGAACCAGATCCGAGCGGTTCTTTACTTCACCCAGCGAACACGTTTGTTCTCCAACCTGTTGAATCGCCATGATGGAGGGGGCGTGACAGAGCGAGGCAGTCGTGTCGACATACGCGCCCAGACGATCGGCCAGTTCGACGGCGGCTCGCTGGCCAGGGGTGCTGCTACGAGATAGTCCAAAAACTAATGGAGCTTTTGCATTTCGTAAAAGCTCGGTCGCTTTGATGATGGCCTGATCATAATCGGCAGGAGTGCCATTAATAGTGACTGGTTGCGGAGACGCTTCCAGTTGTTCCTTGAACCAGGCATCCGCCAGGAAACAGCTCCGCTGCATTTCGACAATCTGATTGTTCTCCGTTCGAACTTTAAGATCGTCACAGAGACAACCGCAGACCGTGCAGGTTACGTTTTCATGCAGCATGAAGGAGAACACCAATACGAGAATGTCGGGAGCGACCCGACGTCAGGAAGAACGATCTTCTCCAGCATAATCGGCGGAAGACGGTGAGACCAGTGTCGACTGCTTGCTTTCAGTCGACGGAACCGGCTAGACTGAAAAAATGCCCCCGTTCGCCGTTTTAGGCGTCTCTCAATGTTCCCGCCCAAATTGACTTTTTCGATATAGAACCCGCCGTATTATGCTCAGTAAACGCATCATTCCCTGTCTCGATGTCCATGCCGGTCGCGTGGTGAAGGGGGTCAATTTTGTCAATCTGCGGGATGCGGGCGACCCCGTCGATATCGCTCAGCGCTACGAGCAGGAAGGGGCGGATGAACTCGTCTTCCTCGATATCACGGCCAGCCACGAAGAACGGGATATCATTCTCGACATCGTCAGCCGTACGGCCGACGTCATCTTCATGCCCTTAACAGTAGGCGGGGGCATTCGTACGCTGGACGATATTCGAAGTCTCCTGAACGCAGGCTGTGATAAAGTTTCCATCAATTCCGCTGCCGTGACCAATCCCGAATTTGTCCGCGAGGCGGCCCTGCGGTTCGGCAGTCAGTGTATTGTGGTCAATATCGATCCCAAACGGGTCGATAAGGAAGGAAAGGAGTTCTGGGATGTCCATATCAACGGTGGGCGAGTTCCCACGGGGCTCCAGGCAGTCGAGTGGGCGCAAGAAGTAGAAAAATTAGGGGCTGGTGAAATCGTGCTGACCTCCATGGACGCCGACGGCACCCAGGACGGCTACGATATTGAGATCACCCGGGCGGTCTCCGAGGCGGTCACTATTCCGGTTGTCGCCAGCGGTGGGGCCGGAACGAAAGAACATTTGTACGAAGCGGTTACCGAAGGAAAAGCAGACGCCGTACTGGCAGCAAGTATTTTTCACTATGGCAAATACACGATCGATGAAACCAAACATTATCTACAGAGTCGGAATGTTCCTGTCCGCTTCAATAAATTGGTTACCAACGAATAAGCCAATCGGGTACAATGAAACTATCTGATCGAAGACTTTCGCTCTCGATAGTCGTTCCGTCTTCCGTCTTCCGACTTCGATCATCCTGAAGTTGCAGATCACTCCCCATTCTGATCACTGTAAAAGCAAATAGATACGTTCAAAGGAAGCTCTTTTATGGCTACTGCCGATGCTCCTCCTGCTAAACCCGCGATGGTTGGCCCCCGTAATCTGGAAGTGGACAAGATTTTCCGGTTGCTGATTAAATTCGGTGGCTCTGACCTCCACATGCAGGTGGGAAAACCGCCGGTCCTGCGTATCAAAGGAACGCTCCGCGAACTCGATATGCCTGCCATCGATACCAAGGAGAAGATGGAGCAGCTCTTCTTCCCGATGATGGATGAACGTAACCGACGCATCTTCCACGAGGAAGGAGGGGCCGACTTTGCCCACATCGTTGAATACGAAGGAGAGACATGGCGTTTCCGTGTGAACTTGTTTATTCAACTCGGTAACCCGGGAATGGTTTCTCGTAAAGTAGAACGGTTCATCCCTAACTTCGAAGGATTGAACCTGCCTCCTGTGATGGAATCTCTTTGCAAGTTTGACCAGGGCATGGTGTTGCTCGCCGGGGTGACGGGGTCTGGTAAAAGTACCACGATTGCTTCCATGCTGAACTGGGTAAATGCCAACTATCGTAAACACATCCTGACGATTGAAGACCCGATTGAATTTGTCTACACGCAGAACAAATGCCTGATCAACCAGCGCGAAGTCGGGATGGATGTGAAAGACTTCGAAATTGCCATGAAGCATGCCGTGCGTCAGGACCCGGACATCATGCTGGTGGGTGAGATGCGTGACCGCGAAACATTTGAAACGGCGATGCACGCTGCGGAAACAGGTCACTTGGTATTCGGAACGATTCACGCCTCGTCGGCCCCAAGTACAATCGGTCGTATTCTCGATCTCTTCCCCCAGGACATGCACCGGGCCCTGCGTAGTAGTATGGCATTCAATATGAAAGGGATTGTCGCCCAGAAATTGCTGCCGACAATTCGCGAAGATGTCAAACGAGTTCCGGTTGTGGAAATCATGACCTTCAATCCGACCGTCCGTAAATTGATCGTTGAAGGTGACGACGGCAAACTTCCCGCCGCGATGCGGATTGGAAAAGATGACGGGATGCAGTTGTTCAACGACAGTCTTTATCACTTCATCGAGAATGAATTCGTCAGCCGTGCCACTGCTTTCGAAGTCTCTCCCAACGTGGAAGAACTCAAAATGATGCTCAAAGGAATTCAGGTCAAAGGCCCTGCGATTCTGTAGACCGTTCGATTGCAATCTGTTGGGGCAGAGATATGTTGGGGCAGCAAGATTGATAGGGGTGGGGAAAAGTGTTTCGATTTCCTTCTCCTCACTGTCCAGCTTCAGGCGGAAGCGGTTTTGCGCCCTAATGATTCAGTGAACAGATCGGGAACGTGAATTCGTAAACCGGGCCACTCTGCTTCCGGAGTAAAGTCCGCGTCGAATCGAGCGAGTTCGACAGTCTCTCCCTGTCGGTAGACCTCCAGTACCCGTGACTGACTGTCGATCAGCCAGACATTTTGTGTCCCACTACTCAAGTACTCCCGGGCCAGTTCGCTATTCTTAAGCGGCCCATGGGAATGATCAATGACTACCATCGGCAGTTGGTCGGTTGTTAATTCATCGAGATGCTCAAACCGGTTGCCGTCGCGATAGACCGAAATCGCGGGGAACCGAACCGAATCGGGTTCGCGTGCGAGTATCAGCCCCAGTTCAAAGCAGGCGTAGGCGGACTGCTCGGCTGCGGTGGCCATAAAGTAGTTTCCCAGTAGCCGCGTCATATTCAGAATAGCGACTCCCAGTGCATCGGAAGGCTGTTCCCGCGCGACCAGTTTTCCCGCAACGAGGTCGTGCCAACGGCCCTCGTCGGTCAGGTCGTATCGATGTTCCAGATAGTCCTCCAGAGTCAAATTGTTTTCCATCGTTCTGGATCCTGTTGAAGTCGTCGAATAACCCGCACGAAGCGGGTGCAATCTGGTTGTACTCATTTTATCATGCAGGTTTTGATGAGAACAGTTCCGCTGCGGTTTCGTTTTTAACTCACTCTCCAACCGAGAAGTAGGACGCAGGAACTTGACCGCACAGGTTGATCAGCAGCGGCTGATTAATATACAGAGAAAAAGGAATCACCGATGCGAATTCTAATTCTGGGAGCCAATGGGCAACTGGGAACCGCCTGCAGTCAGGTTTTCAAAGAACATACACTCACCCAGTGGACCCGCGAAGATCTCGATCTGGTGAAGCTGCCCGATATTGAAACCAAACTGGCAGAAGCAGAACCGGAACTGATCATCAACTGCGCCGCTCATAACCAGGTCGACAAAGCAGAGCACGAACCCGGCTTGGCGTACGTCGTCAACGCGCTGGGACCCCGCCGGGTCGCGTTCTATTGTCAGACACACCACATCCCTCTGGTGCATGTCAGTACCGACTATGTTTTCGGCATGGACGGAGACCACTCGACCCCTTTCACGGAAGAGGACAAACCAGGTCCGCTCTCCGCCTATGCCACCAGTAAATTGGCGGGCGAATATTTCGTGCGGAATGAATGTGACCAGCACTTTGTGATTCGCACCTGCGGCCTGTTCGGGCCCACCCGCTTGGAAGGGAAAGGGAACTTCGTCGAAACGATGCTCGAACTGGCGGCAGATCAAAAGGCACTCACCGTCGTCAACGACCAGCACTGCACCCCAACCTACGCCTTCGATCTCGCCGTGGCCATCAGCAAGTTAATCGAGACCGAAGCCTACGGCCTTTATCACGCAACGAACCATGGCGCCACCACCTGGTACGATTTCGCGCTGGAGATTTTCAAATGTGCGAACATCGACATCGAAGTGAAACCGATCACCTCCGCACAATTCTCACGCCCAGCCAAGCGTCCCGGTTACAGTCTGCTCGATTGTTCCAAGCTGAAATCAGTCATCGGCACAAATTTACCCGACTGGCAACAAGGCCTGCTGGACTACCTCGATCTTCGCGCACAACACGCTCCCAGCGAACCCTGAAATAGAGTGGTCCAGACAAAACATAAACGGCAGGTCCAGATAAAAAAACAGGTGGTCCAGACAATCGCGCCAGCGTTGTCTGGATCGCACGGCGACACTAAGCGTGGCAGATCCATTCAATACAAAACGCTCTCCTGCCCAATTCCCATGGGGGCACCATCATCACTTAAGTGTGCCTTCGGCACCCAGACAACTCTTCGAGATTGTCTGGGTCACCCTTGATCTCTTTTAAATCGATACCTCGCTCATGTCTTCTACCATCTCCTGTCTCGAAGACCTGATTGATCTGCTTCAAGCGGAGAACACTCCGGTGCGAATTCTCATCGTGGGAGCAACAGGGAGTGGTAAATCGACGCTGGGAGAACTCCTGTCGGAAAATCTAGAGGTGTTGTATCGCTCGCTGGACGAACTTCATTGGAACCCCAATTGGGATCCCAAACCGGAAGCGGAATTCATCGCCAATCTACAGGAAGTCATCGATCAGGATGAATGGATTGTCGATGGCAATTACAATCAGGTGCAGCATCTCATCATCCCGAAGACAACCTGTATTATCTGGCTGAACTATTCATTCTGGACGACGTTCCGGCAGTTGCTGAAACGGACCTGTCACCGCAGTTGGACGAAGGGATTATTATACGGTGGAAACCAGGAATCGTTTTCCAAAGCCTTCTTTACGCGCGACTCAATCCTCCTCTGGCTTTGCACGTCCTATCCCAAGATCCAACGCCGTTACCGGCCTCTCTTTGCCGACCCAGAATTACAATCGCCAAAGCTGATGTTCGAATTAAACCATCCCGCCCAGGCACGAAGTCGGAAGTCATGACGATTCACACCATTGAGGCTATGGGTTAAGAACATTTTGCAACGGTAGACAAGGTGACCAGTTGCTATTGGTGGTAGAGTTTGGGCGGCGTTCACTGATGATGAAGAAATATTAAGAGCAGATGATATTTCCAGCGGGCTTCGGGAGGGCGCAAGCTCTTCAGCCCACTGATACTCCGTCCGACTTTCCATCGATTCTTACGTGAAAACTGGTCCTGTTCGCTCAACTTCGTTGTCTTTCCATTCCGTCGTTTACGAAACAGGGAGATCAATCGCACGCCGTGATGTCGCAGGCATTGCCTCAAGCACATCGAATCGACCACTTTATATAGTGGGAACTTTGGAGTTCGTCTCCATGTCTGTTGACTCGATTAAGCTTCCTTGGCAGATGCGTTAGCTTTAATCGTTTTTGTAAGTGCTCCGATGTTTAGAGGACTTTAATAATGTCTCGATACATTGTGTTGAGGTAAGCTTTTGAAATCAGGATCAAGAACAGTTGCGACTACGTGTAATCTTAGGACTTTTGAAATGTGAGTTCGGTTCGAGGTATTTCCTGGAAATCGGAGTCGAAAGAGACGTGATTTCGAGAAGGGTATTCTTGTTCTTAGACTTGCTCACAACAACGACATTTAGCGCAAAACTACCTCTAATCACCACAGATATCACTCACGATATATCTTATTTCTTCATTTTTGGAGTCAGCAAATAGTACAACTGCGTTTGAGACTTCTTTGTTATCACATTGCAGAATAGCAATACACTTTAAGCAATCTATTGTATAGTTATCCAAATCATCCAGGTCACTGTTGGAGATATGTTCAAGTAGGTTCTTCATCACTATGCAGCAACTGTTACAATCTGGGATAACTCCTCCGCTTAGAATATACGAAAGATACCCAGAACAAATACGTTCGTAATCTGAATGATATGCCCAAGCAAGACCACATCTTTCTATAGCTTCGTTCCACAAAGTTAAGGCAGAGATATCCTCTTTAGAAATTAGATTATTACGTTGCAACATGCCTTTGGGAGCGAGTGCGATGAGTCGTACTCTTTTCGAAATATCCCATATTGCAGTAATCAGATCACGCACTAGTACACCTTCAAGACCAGCAACGGGAGGAAGTGACAATATTGCTTCAACATACTTCTGAAATAAATTATGTTTTACGACACCATCAAAAGGCCTCAGGGATGATAGAATCGTTTCTTCATCGAAGTGAGGATCAATATCCCTCAGGATATACTCTATAGCCTCTTCATGACTCAGCATTATTAGTATTCTTATTATGGGATAATATTAATGATGGCTTCAGGGGTAATTCCGTTTGCAATAAGGACTTCCCTTGCACGCGTCGCATTCAACACATCTTGTGACCTTCCGTGTCTTGTTACATTTTGAATGATCTTTTTAAATCTACAAGCGTACTTTTAGTAGATTTAAGTTTTCGACATCAATTACTGCAATACCAGCGCTTCCGTGAAAACGCTCTATAGATTTCAGATCTGTCGAAGCGGACATGAACTTTGTATCTGATCTCTGAACATGATTAATGATGGTTCCCCTGTCTCCTTTGGGGGAGAGATGTTTGCCAGATCGGATTGAATCTAAGTCATCGTGACTAAGTGCTCGATCAAGCTTGTCATTGCAAGCATTGTGCACCAGTGCTCCGCCAATATCCCCTTAATTAATATCTTCTCCATTTATTCTATGTTGTAAACAATATGCCGACCGGGGCGTAGGCGGATTTGTTCAACTATCGAAACGCCAGTTAACGTCCGCACCTTCTCGTTGACGTTCAGTTCATCTGCCCGAACGAACTGCTGTCGGTCTTCGGACCAGAAGGGGTGATTCGGGGTGGAACCGAGAGCGACTGGTTCGGAAGCAATTTTCACATTCTTCAGCAACGATGTGCCTTGGAATTACTCTTTTCAACGTCGGCTGAGTTTTTTTACGGTATGTCGTTTTGACTTCTCAGTAGATTTCAGAATCACTCCTTTTCGTGATGAAGTCACATTCTCATGATCAAGTTGCCAAAGTCATTCTGTGGTGTGCTTTGGGTGTAATTAGCAAGACACGATTCGTAGATACTCAGATTGTTTTCGTAAATATTACACCAAGTCGCAATTACGAAATAATCTCTACCCGCTGATGTAATTTTAAACACACGTCCCGTATTCGAAAAAATATAGTTTTCATATCCTGATGTATCTTCCGTTTGAACTGTCATACCTCTAATAATTGTTGGAATGTGGATGAATTCGACAGCTTTAAAGTAGATATCGATATTCGTATCAATCCCAGGTCCCTGAGGGCTTCTGATCAGCATTCGCGAATGGCTGACGTCTGATTCCCACAGACGGAACGTTCGATCTGAAGTAAACATGAAAATAATCTCCTAATCAAACGGATTACCTACTTCAATACCGTTGAGGATCCCCCTCACTTGATTCCACAGATCTCGATTCTGGTAGATCTGCAATAATTCCCAATCAGTTGCTCTTCCACGACCACTGGTAGCTCTTGATAATCCATCCCATACATCGACGCCATCTAGGTTGAATAATACTTCTGTTTCAGGGTCGTGCAACGCACGCATTACAGCATCTTTCCAGTCATCATCTCGTACATTCTCTGCAATATGTTTGTAAGTCAGTGAATTATTTCGAGTTGCAAAATCATCTAGACGTTCGCCGATTCCAAGCCTGACACGTCTGGTTATACCTTCGCCTAATGGCCCTCCAAGACACGGTTTCGCATATGCACTAAGACCCCGCCGGTGCCCACATGATAAACATGTTCTCCCTTAACTTCTATGTTGTAAACAATATGTCGACCGGGGCGAAGGCGGATTTGTTCGACTATCGAAAAGCCGGTTAACGTCCGCACCTTCTCGTTGACGTTCAGTTCATCCGCCCGAACGAACTGCTGTCGGTCCTCGGACCAGAAGGGGTGGTTGGGAGTTGCACCGATTGATGCTGCTTCGGAAGCGATTTTGACGTCCAGCACTTCTTTGCCGGAGTGTCGGAACGTCGCGGTGACCACGCGACCGGGACTTGACGGGATCTTCGGACAAGCTTCAATGTTTAAGACTTCGGCGTCTGCGTCAATTCCCAGTTCCGGGATGAAGAGCGGGATCGTTTTACCAGTCTCGGCTTCCTGATGAGCAAGCCATTGAGTCGGTCTTAGCAGTCTACGAGTTATCCTCCTGGATTGACTTTGGCGACAGCAGACAACCTTTTAACACTCATTCTTCATTACTGTTACTTACAATCGCCCCACACATCGACAGAACCAACAAGCTAACCCTCATTGATGCTTCCCACTCATTTTGAGTAAGCTGGGGATAAACTTGCTGAATACCATCAGGGATATTCATGTTTTCAAGTTCGTACAGAATATCTACCAATGCAATCCCAGAGTTCTTCAATTTTATATCATACCAAGTACATCCAGAAGACTCAGAGTCAGGATGGTCCTTATTTAAATAAGGACCATACTCGATCTGAAGGGATGCATTAATGTTATCTTCCGTATGTGACCCAATGAGCAGCAACGCTTCCCGGATTTTATTACTATGGATTTCGGATACAGATCTAGTATTAGCAGCGTTGACAGCATTCAGAAAAGCCTCTACTAGTCGCTGACAATTATCGAAGTCTACTTCACTCATTTTATTTACTCATCAAGGTGAAACATTAATATGAATAGTTCGATCATTAAACTGACCAATAATATCTTCGGGGATCGCATATACTCCGCCATTATTATGGCTTGGTATCGCGTCTCTATCTGAAATCTTTTTCAACCAGTCTTCCGTACCTGATTCTACTTTTATCTCAAATTTGTGACTGTATTGCTTTCGTTTGTCAAGCTTGCCTGATCTTATCATCCACTCCAAGCCTTTTGGGTCCCCTATGCCCTGGCCTTTGTTGTAATGTTCCTGTTGATCGTATCTGGTCAGCCTCTGCTTTGCTTCCATAACGCACCAATGTCTCTGAACACTTCTGCGCATTATGCACCAACACCCCGCCCGCACCCACATGATAAGCATGTTCTCCCTTAACTTCTATGTTGTAAACAATATGCCGACCGGGTCTTAGGCGGATTTGTTCGACAATGGACACGCCGGTTAATGTCCGCACCCGTTCATTGAGATTCAACTCATCCAACATTGCAGGAAAACGGGATGTTGAGCGAAGTCACCGGCCCGTAACAGGTTGACTTCTCAGGGGAGTAAGGGGGTGCGTAAAATGACTGCGAACTTATGTTCGTCGTCTGAGTCCTCATTCAGGACGTCCTTCCCCATTCGAGTCTGTACCGACTCCGCCAGATAAAGCCCCCGGAATATGAGTGCCCCCGTTGTGATCGAAGAGGAGAAGTTGGTAACCGCTCCCTTGCGGTCGACATTATTCTACCTCTCGTTGCCTGTTCTGTTTGAGCAACTGCTCAACTTCGGCGTTGGCTTTGTGGATACCTGGCTTTCCGGACAGCTTAGTGCTGCGGCGACTTCCGCCATTGGGTTCGGTTCCTATGTCGGTTGGCTCGCCTGGATGCTGTTCAGCATTGTGTCCGTGGGAACGACCGCCCTTGTCTCGCGTGCGTGGGGAGCCCGGAAGCAGGAAGAGGCACGAGAGATTACGAACAGTGCACTCGCCCTGTCGCTTGTCTCCGGTGTGATCATCGGAGTGGTCATCATCTTGATCGCCCGACCTATCAGTATGGCTCTCAATCATTCACCCGAAGCGCTGGAAGCAACCGTCAACTACATCCGGGGGATCGCGCTCTGTTTCCCGGCGTTCTGTTTTATCACGGTGAGCAGTGCTGCGCTCCGCGGTGCGGGGTTCATGCAGACGCCCATGTGGGTCATGGTGATCGTAAATATCTTGAATGTCATTTTCTCTCCCAGTCTCGTATTTGGCTGGGGCCCGTTTCCTGCCTTGGGAATCAACGGCATCATTATCGGGACTGTCCTTGCGGAATATTTCGGGGCGCTGTTCATGTTCCTTATATTCTGGAAGGGAAGGGGAACACTGCAACTTCGGTTTTCTGAATGGCAGGTGATGGGTGACATCCCGCGACGGATCGTCCGCATTGGTCTCCCTGCTGTCTGGGATGGTATTTTCACCTGGGTTGGGCAGTATATTTTCCTGTTTATCATCTCCCAACTGGCGATGGGCGATATTGGCACGGCCATTTTTGCCGCGCATATCATTGGAGTGAAGCTGGAAGGCATCAGCTACCTGACGGCAACTGCCTGGGGACAGGCAGCCGCCACGATGGTGGGGCAATCGCTGGGTGCGGACAAAATTGAAAGAGCGCGTCAGGCAGGTCATGAGGCCGCATTGCAATGCTGTTTGCCTGTACTCATGACGTCGTTCCTGTTTTACCTCGGTTCGGAAGAAATCTACCAATGGATGCATGAGGATCCTCTCGTCGTGCAGGCAGGGGCGGGAGCGTTTAAGGTCCTCGCCTGGTTCCAGATTCCGCTGGTGACCTCGATCATCTATGTCTGTGCGCTCCGCGGGGCGGGGGAGACCCGTCGCCCCTTCTGGATCAATATGCTGGGCATCTTCGGTGTGCGCATTCCGCTCGCCTGGCTACTGGGTATTTACTACGACGGCGGGTTGATTGGCGCCTGGATCGGAATGTGCGTCGATACCGCCTTCCGTGCCCTGTTGATCTGGGCCTACTACGTCTGGGGACCGTGGGACCGAACAGAGGTCTGAGACGGCATTTGCAGCGATTTGCTCTTTGCTAAATCGTTAAGATCGACCGAATTAAGATCTTCTTAAGGAGAGGAGGGAAGGGACCCTTGATTCTGGTTGAGCGAACGCCATAATGAGAGTCCGAAAGCCGATCCTCGGCGACGTGCGGGGAACGGAACGCTATTCCCAATGGCGGTGGGCCGGTGTGAACCGGGTCAGGACGTAATTGTAGCAGCCCTAAGCATTTGAGTTCAGGTGCTTGCGGGAATAGCGTTCCCTTCCCCTTTTCTATGCGCGGTGTCAGCTGGCGGATCTATCGATCTTCAGAAGTGAAGACGCTTCCGGGCGGAAGACTAATTCCCGCCTGTCGAAATCATATCCGCTTGTGGAAACAAATTCCCCGGTTCGATATGATGGGCCTGCGGCGGCGTGCCAGCACCCGACCAACCAGCTCCCGATAAACTGGCTCTCAGTATACGAGAGAGGGCGGGAGCACTGTCCCTTTCATCTCTTCCTGCAAGCCAGCTGATGTCTTCTTCGGAAACTCCCACACCACCATCTTCTTCAATGAGTGAATCGGATCTCCTCTCGGAGGAAATCGTGGTCTCGCCAGACATGGTGAGACAGGTCCTGGAAGACTGGCAACGGGCGGGCATTCACAAGCTGCCCCTCTTTCTGCATCCACCGCAAAAGACAACTGCGCCCCAGCGAACGGCCTCGCCTCGGCAGGGAGTTTCTCCACAGAGTGTGCCTTCTCAAGGTGTACCTCCACAGAAGTCGATACAGGCTGCCCCTCCTTCTCAAGCGAGCACTCGACCGGTTACACCAATGGATTCCGGACAATTGGAACTCTTACGCGAACAGGCCCAGCGGAATGTACCTGCTTCGGCGACCGCTTCTCCATCCTCTGCACCTCCCACCCCGGTGAGAACTTTGCCCATGATTGACGGAAAAAAATTAAGTCGAAAAAAACGCGAAGAACATTTGGAAAAGCTCTCTTGCGTTGTGGGAGGTTGTACCCGGTGCCCGGAACTGGCGGAGACGCGTACCCAGACTGTGTTTGGTGTGGGCAACCCCGAAGCCAGAATTATGTTCGTGGGAGAAGCTCCCGGAGCGGACGAAGATAAACAGGGCGAACCCTTCGTCGGTCGAGCAGGGCAGTTACTCAACAAAATTCTGGAAGCCAGCCAGCTGAAACGCGAAGAGATTTATATCTGTAACATTCTTCGCTGTCGTCCACCGGGTAACCGAAATCCTACGGCAACCGAAGCGGCGAATTGCCGTGAGTATCTGGATGGTCAGATCGCACTGGTTGACCCGGAATATATTATCTGTTTGGGAACCGTCGCTGCCCAGAACCTGCTTTCCAACAAAATTCCTATCGGTCGCATGCGGAAGAAGTTCCACGAATTCGAGGGACGCAAAGTGATGTGTACGTATCACCCGTCCTATCTCTTGAGAAACCCGTCTGCCAAGAAAGATGTCTGGGAAGACATGCAGATGTTTATGGCCGATCTCGGAATAGATCTTCCGGAGCATTAAGCGACGAGATCATTCCCTGAGGCCGACTTTGGAGATGCGGCGCGGGAATGACTTTTTCGAGGGTGGGCCGTGGCTGTTCGCCAGCCATCGGCATGGAGAGCGTTTGCTCGCTCTTGAATTGATCTTGTTTCATATCAGACTCGCATTGTTTTTCCAGATTCGATTCGTCTTCCAGCTCCTGGAGCGACGTCAATGTGCATGAGGGATCCAGGGCCAGCATTATCTGCAGAACGGCATTTCGTTTGAGTTCGCCTACCAGAAAACCTTCGTGCAGGACCGGGACAACATTACCGTGACCTTCCCGAAAAAGGGGAATCACGGTTGAAATGTCGGCCGTCGCCGCGATCGTCGTAACCGATCGCGAAATCAATCGGGCGATTTGTTCGTCCCAGCCGAGTCCCGAAAGTCTGGCTTTGATCAAGGCGTAGTCTGTCAGAAGGCCCAGGAATTCCTGTTCTTCGGAGATAATGTATATCTGCGAAAGTTCCTCACTCAAAAACAGACGGGCAGCGTCCATCAGGCATTGGTTTTCCTGAAGCCGCTCGACATCCGAATTCATCAGGTCGCCTGCGGTTATTCGCACGGCATACCTCCAGCGTGTAAAAAATCTGGTAATCCAAAACTGGGTGATTGATGAAACATACGTGGCCCGTCATCAATAAAGACGAAAGATCTCTAATATAGAAATCGTCCAGTCAAGGAATCATTTCGCATAAGGAGTTTCCTCATTGTGTATTTCCTGCGTGGGCCTCGTCTGTTCTTCCGGTTATCCCACTGATGCCTGTCCTGTCTACTTTCAGTATTAGTACCAATGTGCATTTACTGGCTTTTATGGCGAGGGAAAAGTACCGCAGGAATTTACTGATTACAGCAACCTTTACCGATGGGCTAAGCGCTCTCTGGAGTGATCAGAAAGGTGCTGGCTGAAATTGCAGCGAGTGTGTGGAGGGGCAGGGGACACATCCATCTTCCGGCCCAACCCGTTCCCGTTGTATAATCGCTATACTTCCTCTACCCTGAGCATCCCTGAAACGTTTTTAACCTCTTCTAACCGTCGCAATCCTTATCAGGCGAACTCCCTTATGTTCCAGGCCGGCTTCTTCGACCAAATCAGAGCCACTATAGAGTCTCAACCTTACTTCGGACTCTATCTACTGCTGGCTTATCTTGTGCTGATCTTCGGCTGGCTGGCCACCAAGGTATTAAAGTCCGACCACACGATATCCGGGTGGGCCCTATTCTTAATGGTACACCTGTATGTCCCGATGGTCTGGCGGGTGCGCATTAACAAACGGTGTCCTTATCCGGCTGATGGTCCCGGATTGATCATCGCCAATCACCGAAGCCCAGTGGATCCGTTTCTCGTCTGCGTCTGGAACCATCTCGGAGTTTATCCCCGGACTTTTCGACTCGTCAGCTTTTTAATGGCACAGGAGTATTACACTATTCCTGTTGTCTCCTGGGTCAGTCGGACCATGGAATGCGTCCCCATCGCGCGGTCAGGTCGCGACATGCAGGGAGTGAAAGACTGTCTGTCACTGCTCAAGAAGGGGCACCTGGTGGGAGTCTTCCCTGAAGGGCGATTGAATACGGGCGATGGAGTGATGCCATTCGGAACCGGAATTGCCTGGCTGGCGTTAAGAGCAAAAGTGCCGATTTATCCGGTCTACATTCACGATACCCCCGTGAGTAGTAGTTCGATGGTGGAACCTTTTATTAAGCGAACCCGCTCTCGGTTAGTCTACGGCGACCCGATCGATTTGAGTCCGTTCTATG
This sequence comes from Polystyrenella longa, assembly GCF_007750395.1. Taxonomy (GTDB): domain Bacteria; phylum Planctomycetota; class Planctomycetia; order Planctomycetales; family Planctomycetaceae; genus Polystyrenella; species Polystyrenella longa. The sequence continues at coordinate 1,231,159 of NZ_CP036281.1, forward strand.
CGGACAGCAAGAAGAAGGAGACGATCGAGGAAGTCACGGAGTTGTTGCACACTCGCCTGGCCGAATTGGAATATCCCCGGCCAGAACCTTCGTTGCCATTCTAATCAACCTGGAGCTCGCGAAGTATTTGAGGCTGGAGATCGCGACGATGTTACGCGTCTTTGATGGGGTTGCCGGTGATTTCACTCACTGCCTGTGAGTTTCCAAACACGAACAGGCAATCTCCGATCCTGATTTCGGCATCGCCCGGAGGCGGCATTAACCGTTCACCATCAGCGCGACGAATCCCGACGACCATCGCTCCCTTTTCACGCAAGTCGGCCTGATTCAATTGTAATCCGACATAGGGACTTTCCTCTTCGATATGGACATCGGCCAGTTCGAATTCCATTCCCCCCGTGTCCGCGATTTCCAGGAAGTCTTCCACGCGCGGATTCAGCATGAAGCGAGCCATCTTCTGGGCTCCGGAACTGAAGGGACTCACCACACGTGTGGCGCCCGCTCTTTCCAGTTTCAATACCGCTTTGTCATTGCTCGCCCGGGCTGTGATCTGCAGATCGGACATGAGCATCCGTGCGGACAGAACGACGTAGACATTGTCGGCATCCGTCGGCAAGACCGAGGCTAGCCCTCGTGCCCGCTGAATGCCGGCCTTGAGAAGTATCTCGTCGTCAGTCGCATCGCCAGCCAGGAAGGCCCAGTTATGGGTATGACATATGTCGTCCAGTAGTTCCTGATTAGAGTCGAGAATGACAAACTGCTGATCTCGCAATTCCATCTGTTTGGCAATCGTCGTACCCATACGTCCACAACCACAGATGATGAAATGGTTGTGCATCTCTGCGATTCGCTTTTCCATCCGTCTCTGCTCCCGATAGGCCCGGAACTGGGCGCTTACCACCCATTGACCAAGTTGAAAGGCGCTGAAGGAGAAAACTCCCAGGCCGCCAATGAGGTAGAAGATGACAAACAGCTTACCCGTGTTGCTGAAGTTGTCAGGTTGCTGATATCCAAGAGTGGTGACCGTGATCACCGCGTAATAAACGCTGTCGAACCAGCCGACATCAGTCGTCAAATGAAATCCAAGCGCCCCAAGAAAAGTTAAACCAACCAGCAATACCAGGATCGTCACAATCTGCCGCAGCATTTGTGAAGAGTCATTTGCCATGTCTCTCTCCTGGATGGAATGGGCCTGGATGGAATCGGGATGTGGAGTGGAACTGCTTGGGCTTCAAAGAGGTGGTGTTCAACCGCGTATTAAGCCTAAGTGGTTGATGAAGCCGGACCTGGGTAGATCAGGTTGCAGGATTCTGGCAGGTATGCCCCAGACTTGCAATAGCTTCTCTGCCGCCAGATAGCCACTTCTGACAGCACCTTCCATCGTGGCAGGCCAGCCCGTTTCGGTCCAGTCACCCGCGAGCAACAAATTCTCATACTCCGTCACTTGATCAGGCCGGTCCGACTCCGCATCTGGCGGTATCGAGAACACAGCATGATGTTCCCGGACGACTCGCGAATGAACTAACTGCGCCTGCATCATGGATTCGGGCCAGACGGAGGCGATTTCCTTTAAGACGTGCTGGACGATTTCATCTTGAGACCACGAAGAGAGCTCCCGGCTTTGACTGATCACTATCTGGTAATAATGTCGTTCCGGGTTTTCAATGTTTTGAATCGCCGATCGGTTGAAAATCCACTGCGAAACACGTCCCAGCAGCACAGCGTGGGTCTCGTCACTCAGCGAGCGATTAAACCAGAGATGCACCGAGGAAATCGGTGCCGATTCCAATTGCTCTGCCTGTTGAATAAAGCGGGGCGGCGGTTCAACTGTAGGGAAGAGTTTCGGGATGGCTGTCCACGGAGTGGCTAAAACATAAGCGTCTGCCGAAACCTGCTCTTCATTAGCCATGACGACATTCTTAATGCTGTTTCCTTGGGTGGTCAGCTCTTTAATTCGAGACTGCAGGTGCAATGTGACGCCCTGTTCCTGCAAGTGGGTCTGCAATGTCTCTCCATAAAGTTCATGAAGCGGAACGGTCGGGAGACTGACTTTCCAGGCGTCGCGATGAGAGAGAAACCCTTGGACAAAAACCTGACGCGCGGCAGAATACGGAATTCGATCGAGTGATTCGCTGAGGGCACTTACCAGAATCACATGCCAGAAGTCACGCAGGACCCGGTCCGATTGTTGCTGCTGATTCAACCAGTCCTCAAAACAGAGATCGCTGGTCGGAGTGGACATTAACTGCCGCATCGCCAGAGCAATCTGGCCCCGTTCGCGCCAGCGGAAATGACGCATCCGCAGGAAGCTACCCGTTAAATGAAACGGAGCGGGCCAGGGACCGTTCTTCAGTTCGCTTCGGCGTCCCTGTTGGTCAACGAAGTGCAAGGTCTCCAACCTGCGAAAGTGAGATCCGATGCCAGCCTGTTTGCAGAAGTGGAAGAAGTTCGTGCAGCATCCCATGGCGACGTGCTGACAATTATCAATCTGTTCGCCCGTGGTTTGATCGATGAAGGAACTCGCTCGGCCACCAAGACGGGGACGGGCTTCGTAAAGATCGACTTGCATTCCTTTGGCAGAAAGCGACTGAGCCGCAGCCAGCCCCGCCAGCCCGCCACCGAATATGGCAACCTTACGGGGAAGTGAGGTGTCGCTAGTAGGGACCGGAGGGTGAGCCTCTTGCTGGTTCATCGTCCTGTCCTTTGTGTCAGGCATTTGTTATGCGCCATTCTTGATTGTGGCGCCAACCGCCCGTTACTCCTCGAGTAGGTCCTCAAGTTCTTCCGGCGATAAGTGTTCTATCAGCTTGTCCTGCGTCAGCGGTTCCACGATAGCATATTCCCCGTTGCACCAACGCATGAAATCGACGTTCTGACACCGTTTGGAGCAGAACGGAAAATGAGTAGTCTCACCAGACTCAGGCGGCTGAACAGCAACTTTGCAGATAGGGCAGGGGGCCGATTTAACCATGATTATTCTCCTTCTCTCTTGGTACAACAAGCATGGCAGGTTTCCACGGTGAGGCTTGCTCGGGAAGGGGCTTTAGGAGAGTTTAGCTTCCACAGGATTTATTTTGCCACAGATTTCATTTTACTACTGTGGTTGTGCGGAACCACAGGCCCCTAGCTCATATCCAAATGCCAACCTGAAAGTGGGGCGTAAACGAAGGAATCAATCGGACGACGATCCAGAATTGCTCTTACTTTCTTTGCTTTTGCTTTCAGAACTCGAGGAACTCGAACTACTGTCGGCGGCGGCAGCCTTTTTGTAGGAAGAACTTCGGTAGTCGGTTTGATAAAAACCACTTCCTTTAAAGATGATCCCGGCGCCGGGGCCGATCTGTCGCACGGCTTTCAGCTTACCGCATTCCGGACATTTCCGGATCGGTTTAGCTTTGATCGAATGAAAGGCTTCCCACTCGTGCTCACAGGCACCACACTTGTAGTCATAAGTCGGCATTCAAGTACAACTCACCAAAAAGAACAGGAACAGGGTAAACAGACTCTATTTCAGAACCCGAGGTCTCGCCGCCTATTCAGCGCTGGCGGGACCACTGGAGACCAGCACTTTGCTGGGACGCACGACCCGGTCATTTAAGACATAACCGGTTTCGGCTTCAGCGATCACATGCATGGCCGGAATGTCTTCACTGGGCATATTTTGAATGGCCTCGTGAAAGTTTGGATCGAAAGGTTTCCCCACCGCTTCAATTTTCTTGAGACCATGTTGAGTAAACGTGTTTTCGAACTGATTCAGGACCATTTCCAGTCCCTGCAAAAGATCGGTGACATTACCCGAGCTTTCACCCGCAGTGATGGCGCGCTGCAAGTTGTCCAGGCCGGGCAGCAAGTCTCGTGCGAGCGATAGCGACTGATATTTCCGCTGATCGTCCAGCTCGGTTCGAGTACGCCGTCGGACATTGTCCAGCTCTGCACGCGTGCGCATCAGTTGATCGAAATTCTGATCGCGTTCTTCTGTGACTTGCGCCAGCTGCTCTTCGATAGAACCGGCAGCGTCGTCAGAAGAAGCGGCGTTTGCATCAGCAGATGTTTCGTCGGCAGCCATTTCGTCTTCCGGAAAAGGAACGGTGTTTTCGGTCATCGTTAGGAACTCAATACTCTAAATAAACGCTGGATAGGTCTGATCCCGGTTATCTGACACTAGTCTGACTCAGAGCGTGTTCAAACACTGGGTTGAGGTAATTATTTGATTGGTCGCGAGACTTAATTATTCGTCTGAGGTGGTGAAAGAGGCAAAGTAATCTTTCACCGATGCAAAAAATGTCTTGCGGTGAGGCGAGACGTGCTTGTTTTCCAGTTCCGCCAGTTCGCGTAACAGCTCTTCCTGACGTTCAGTCAGCTTCTGTGGGACTTCCACCTGTACCTCCACCACAATGTCGCCTGAGCGACGTCCGTGGACATCGGGCATTCCCATCCCTTTCAGGCGGAATTGCTCGTTCGGTTGAGTAGCAGCCGGAATTGTAAGCGTATGAGCACCGGATAAAGTCGGAACTTCCAAATCACTGCCCAAGGTTGCCTGGGTGTAGGTGATTGGGATTCGGCAGAACAAGTCTTTGTCGTGTCGTTCGAATATACGATGCGGTTTGAGGTGAATATCGACGTACAAGTCGCCGGCAGGTCCCCCGTTTTTACCCGCTTCTCCCTCGCCCCGCAAGCAGAGCTGCATCCCGTCATCAATTCCGGCGGGAACATTAAGTTCCAACTTATCTGTTTGGGATGTGTGACCGCTTCCGTGACAGGTATTACACTTGTCCCGGATGGTCTGGCCTACACCGCGACAGGCAGGACAGGTCGTCTGCACACGAAAGAAACCTTGAGACTGGACAACCTTCCCGTGGCCACCGCAGTAGTCACATGTCTCCGGTGAGCTGCCTGGTTCGGCACCTGAACCGTGACAGGTTTTACATTCGACATTGCGATCGACATCCAAAGTCCGTGTACAGCCGGCGGCTGCTTCATGCAGATCGATTTTGATAGAAGTCCGCAGACTGGAACCTTTCCGGGGGCGAGCGCCTCCACCTCCGCGACGACCTCCACCTGCACCAGCAAAGCCAAATCCATCGAACAGGTCTCCGAAGGCGTCGAAGATGTCACTGACATCCTGGAAACCAGCGCCTGCACCACCTCCGCCGCCGAGCCCAGAGAGCCCGGCGTGACCATAACGGTCGTACCGACTTCGTTTGTTTTCGTCGCTAAGGACTTCGTACGCTTCGGATGCCGTTTTAAATCGCTCAATCGCTTCTTCGTCTCCCGGGTTGCGGTCGGGATGATTGGCGATGGCCATCTTTTTGTACGCCTTCTTTATTTGCTCAGGCGTGGCATCACGAGAGACACTTAAGAATTCGTAAAATTCAATTTTTGTAGACATGAGCTGGTTACAGTTTCGTAGAGTTTCGGCGAAGGGTTTCGAGCAGGCTCGACTTCGAGAAGAAACAGTGGCGAGCTGAACGAGTTCCTTCAATTAAACCTGATATCGCGAATCGTCGAGGATCAAGGACATCAACAGGAAGAAATCAATCAGATGATTTTAAAACCAATGTCGAAAAAAAGGCCACCGATTTACGGTGGCCTTAGTTGTCCCCTGGGAAGGAGTTCGTCAAAAACTCTCTTTCCTTCCCGCTATTTCTCGATGCTCTTCCAGTCTCTTGTCGATTCTGGAAGAGCGATGTATCCGCTGTTTAGTGGATACTACCTTCGACCGTATTTTTCTTATGATCGTCATCGGCACGCGTAACGAGCACTTGAGTGGTCAACATCAGTCCTGCGATAGAAGAGGCATTAACCAGAGCGTTTTTGACGACTTTTACAGGGTCAATCACGCCAGCCTTGTACATGTCTACATACTCGCCGGTGCGAGCGTTGTAACCAGTGTTAGTCGGCTTTTCGCTGACTTCATCGGCGATGACAGCTCCGTCAAGACCACAGTTTTCTGCGATTTGACGAATAGGAGCCTGTAGAGCACGAGTCAGAATCTGAATACCGATTTTCTCGTCCCCTTTGGCTTTTACTTTGCTGACGACTTCGACACAGCGAAGCAGGGCAGTTCCACCACCAGGCAGAATTCCTTCTTCCACAGCGGCGCGGGTCGCATGCAGAGCATCTTCCATACGGGCTTTGGTCTGTTTCATTTCTGCTTCAGTGGCAGCACCGACGGAAATGATGGCAACGCCGCCAGTCATTTTGGCGAGACGTTCCTGGTATTTCTCCCGGTCGTATTCGCTGTCCGTTTTTTCGATATGATTTCGAATCTGCTGAATTCGAGCGGTGATTTTGTCCTGCTCACCACCACCATCGACGATCGTGCAATTGTCTTTGGTCACTTCAACAGTTTTGGCTGAACCGAGATGTTCCAGTTCAACGGCTTCCAGTTTGATACCGAGATCTTCAGAGATCAATGTACCACCGGTCATGACGGCAATATCGCCGAGCATCGCTTTACGACGTTCGCCGAAGCCAGGAGCTTTGACAGCACAGATGTTGAGAATGCCACGAAGTTTGTTAACCACCAGGGCGGTCAGTGCTTCGGCTTCGACATCTTCTGCAATCACAAGCAGAGGTTTGCCAGTCTGGGCGGTTTTTTCCAACAACGGAACGAAGTCACGCAGGTTGGAGATTTTCTTTTCGAAGATCAGAATCAGACAATCTTCGAGGACGGCTTTCATATCGTTGGCGTCAGTAACGAAGTAAGGAGAGATGTATCCTTTTTCGAACTGAAGACCATCAGCCAGTTCCAAAGTCGTTTCGTTGCTTTTGCCTTCTTCGACAGTGATAACACCGTCGCGTCCAACTTGTTCCATGGCATCTGCAATCAGTTTGCCAATGGCGTCGTCGTTGTTGGCAGAGATGGCACCGACCTGGGCGATCTCTTCTTTAGAGCTGACAGGTTTAGCCAGTTCTTCCAGTTTGGCGACGGCAGCTTCTACAGCTTTGTCGATACCACGACGAACGACGGTCGGGTTGGCACCTAAAGAGATGCTTCGCAAACCTTCTTCGTAGATGGCTCGTGCCAGAACAGTCGCGGTGGTCGTTCCGTCACCGGCAATATCCGATGTTTTGGATGCGACTTCGTTGAGTAGTTTGGCGCCCATGTTTTCATAAGGGCATTCCAAATCGACTTCTTTACTTACGGTGACACCGTCTTTAGTGACGACGGGGTTACCGAAGCTTTTGTCGATGATCACATTGCGACCAGTCGGTCCCATCGTGACTGCAACAGCGTCGGCCAGAGTACTGACTCCGCGTTGCAGTTTGATGCGTGCCCGGTCTTCAAAAAGTAATTGCTTCGCCACGCTAACGTTCTCCTTGGAGATTATATCGGGTTACAGCGGAACGGTTGGAATAGAGTTCTGCTGTGAAATGTTTCGCTGTATCAAGTTTCGCAATCGGAATGAAAACCGAGTTACACAATTTTAGCCAGGATATCGGATTCGCGAAGAATCTTGACTTCTTCGCCATCGACTTCGATGTCCGATCCACCGTATTTGCCGAAGAGAACCTGGTCGCCTACTTCCAGTCCGATGGGGCAGCGTTCGCCGCTGTCCAACAGACGTCCGGGACCAAGAGCAACCACTTCGCCACGCTGAGATTTCTCTTTAGCGGCGTCTGGCAGGACGATTCCGCCCGCGGTTGTTTCTTCTGCTTCAATTTGTTTTACAACGATACGATCATCCAAAGGTTTCAACTGCATCTCTGGGACTCCAGTTTGATAATACAGCCCGCGTGGTCCATTTGAGGCTCAGCACAGGGGGCCATGATATATGGAAATTGTAAGTTAATTTAATTGTTTAACGATGTCTCTGTTTAGGAGACAGGAATTTCAGGCAGGACCTGAGGAAATAGCTCGGCTTACATCATGCCGGGCATGCCTCCCATGCCTCCCATGCCTCCCATTCCTGGCATGCCACCCATGCCGCCCATTCCACCCATGTCGTGGTGGTCGTCATGATGATGGTCGTCTGATTCTTCAACCGGCTCATCCACGATGATGGCTTCTGTTGTCATCAGTAAGGCAGCGACGGAAACGGCATTCTGCAGAGCAGTGCGAACCACTTTGGTTGGGTCGACAACACCGAACTCAAGCATGTCGCCATATTTGTCGTTCATGGCGTCGTAGCCGTAGTTTTTGTCTGAGTTCTTTTTAACCCGGTTTGCAACAACGGCACCGTCGAGTCCAGCATTGCTGGCGATGGTTCGCAGAGGCATTTCGAGAATGTTACGAACGAGGGCAACTCCGAGGTCCTGATCTCCACCGGGAGTCAGTTTGTCCAGAGCTTTCACTGAGCGAAGCAGAGCTGTTCCACCACCAGGGACGATGCCTTCTTCGATGGCAGCGCGGGTTGCGGCGAGAGCGTCGTCGACAAGGTCTTTTCGCTCTTTCATTTCTGTTTCCGTAGCGGCACCAACATTGATCTGAGCAACACCACCGGCTAGTTTGGCGAGGCGTTCCTGCAGTTTTTCACGGTCGTAGTCGCTGTCAGTTGAATCAATTTCACGACGAATCTGAGCTGCTCGGCCTTCGACGTCCCCTTTTTTGCCGGAGCCTTGAACGATGACGGTTGCATCAGAGCTGATGATGACTTTCTTGGCAGTACCAAGATCGCCAGGCTCGACGCCTTCCAGTTTCACGCCCAGGTCTTTGAAGATGGCCCGTCCGCCAGTAAGAACGGCGATGTCTTCGAGCATGGCTTTACGGCGATCACCGTAGCCAGGAGCTTTCACTGCAGCGACTTTGATGATGCCACGCATTTTGTTGACAACCAATGTCGCCAGAGCTTCGCCATCGATGTCTTCTGCGATGATCAGCAGGGGAGAGCCATCTTTGGAAATTGCTTCCAGAATCGGCACGAGTGGTTTGGCACTCGAGATTTTTTCTTCGTGAATCAGGATACGGCAGTTTTCGAGAACACATTCCTGAGAGTCTTCGTTAGTGACGAAGTGGGGAGACAGGAAACCGCGTTCAAACTGCATTCCTTCGACCAGTTCGACTTCGGTCGTCATAGAACGGCCTTCATCGACGGTGATTACGCCATCTTTGCCCACTTGCATCAGAGCGTCGGCGAGAATCTTGCCGATCTCCGGGTCGTTGTTGGCAGCGATCGTAGCAACCGTAGCGATTGCTTTTTTATCATTGGGTTTGACCGGTTCAGCCTGTTTTTTCAGGTGTTCCACTACCGCGTCGACCGCTTTTTGAGCTCCGCGGCTGAGTGACATGGGGTCAGCACCGGCGGCGATGTATTTCAGGCTTTCTTTGTACATTGCAGCAGCCAGGACGGTTGCCGTCGTGGTGCCGTCGCCAGCGGTGTCGTTGGTTTTGGAAGCAACTTCTTTAACGAGTTGCACCCCCATGTTTTCAAATGGGTCTTCCAGTTCGATGTCTTCCGCGACGGTGACACCGTCTTTAGTCACTTTAGGAGCGCCCCAACCTTTGTCCAGAACGGCGTTCCGACCACGGGGACCCAATGTACTACTAACCGCTTTTGCCAGTTTGGAAACACCATCCAGCAGTTTGCCTCGGGCGTCTTCATCAAATGTTAAGAGCTTTGCCACAGCTTCTCCTCGTCACAATCGTCTTGGTAGGTATATGGGTCGTGAACTATAATGTTCGGCAAACTCGGTAATCGCTTCGTTTCCGACGCAAAACGCCGGAAAGCGGGTATGGAGGTTGCCTATCCAGTTTTATAAACTTGCTATAAGGCAGATTGCAAGCGGCGTGCCAAATCAGTATGAAGGCGTAACCAGATGATTGCCATTAAGTTAGGGAATCATCGTTATGTTGCAGTTCCTGCCAAGATGGCAGTGTAGGTCAATTTCAGTCAGAATTAAACCAATCACTGCCATAATTGCATGAAACAGTTTGGATTGGATCTTTTTCTGCTTAATCAAACAGGTAACTGACCGATTCATTGCTATGAATCCGTCGGATCGCTTCGCCCAGCAAAGGGGCGACCGAGATTGTCCGCAGGTTCTTCAACAGGTGATCTTCCTTGAGCGGGAGGCTATTCGTGACAATGATTTCAGTCACATCGGCCTCACGAAGTCGGTTGTAGGCTTCACCGCAGAAAACGGCATGAGAAGCGCCTAGATAGACGCGAGTCGCACCGTGATCGCGGGCGATTTTCGCCGCCCCGACGATGGAACCTGCCGTGGAGATCAAATCGTCGAAAATTAGGGCCGTTTTTCCCTCCAGCGAGTCTCCAATCAGGTTGGCTTGTTTGGTTTCCAGAGCGTTCGTGCGTCGTTTATCGACAATCGCTAATGTTCCGCCCAGGTTGTCGAGGTGCATCAGAGAGCTTTTAATGCTCCCTTCATCCGGACTGACAATCACCAGTTCGTCCTCGGGGATCCGCAAGGACTTCACATATCCATCAAGGATGGGGGCTGCGTACAGGTGGTCCACCGGGACATCGAAGAAACCTTGAATCTGTGCCGCATGCAGGTCCATTGTCAGGACACGGTCGGCCCCCGCTTTGGTAATCAGGTTGGAGACCAGTTTTGCAGTAATAGGCACTCGGCCAGAGTCTTTTCGATCCTGACGTGCATAGCCGAAGTAGGGGATGACGGCTGTGATCCGGGCGGCGCTTGCTCGTTTGCAGGCGTCAATCATGATCAGCAGTTCCATCAGGTTATCGTTAACACCCGGGCCGGTGGGCTGCAGGAGGAACACATCGCAGCCCCGGATGTTCTGCATTAATTGCAGGCTGATCTCGCCATCTGGAAAGTTGGAGATTTCCAGGGAAGCTGGGACAATTCCCAGATACTCCGCAATCTCTGTCGTCAGTTGGGGATGGGCACGACCGCTCATCAGGGTCAGATTATCATACATGATCGAATTCAATATTCAGCAGGGGCGGAGCGGGGTGGCTGACAGGCATCGTGAGACCTGTCGGCGGAAGAAAACAGAGAACAGCCCGGAGATCAACTGGAGATTTAGTAACACGATTCGGAGCACCATATTTCGAGCATAGGCTCTCTGGCTTGGGGCGTCTGCGGTTCATCTTAGCCAGTTCCCCCCGCCCACAGCAATGAACGACGATTGCCGGGAAGAGCGGTTTTTTCCAATCCTCAACCGGGTGCAGCACTTTCTCGGCAAAATTCGCCGATAGCAGGCCGACTTTCATGCTGAATACCGGCTTCCAGTTGAGCCTCCCTGATCCGGCGGGTATCCTGATAGATGAGCGATTCTGAAAACCTTCGCCACTAAGTCCACTATAAGATGTATCTCCATCCGCTGCCTGTATTTGCTTTGAGGAGTTTGAATCACCATGTTTTCACGCCGCGAATTTCTGGAATTGTCCGCCGGTCTCGGAATGGCTCCCTTACTGAACGTATTCGAATTAGGCTCTGCCGCAGCGGAAGAGATTTCGGATACCAGTAATCTGGCGATCTCCACCTTTCGGTTTGAAGTCTCACCTCCGGAAGGACATTCCCTCTGTGGTGGTTGGATCAAGCCAGTCGTCGGTTACGACGATGAACTCGAAGCGATTGGTGTCGTCATCACCGGTGCGGGTAAACCGATTGTCCTCTGTGCTGTCGACTGGACTGGATTACTCAACTCGGCCCACATCACCTGGCGGAACGCGCTCGCCGAAGCAGCAGGCACGACGCCCGAGCGGGTCGCGGTGCAATGTGTCCATCAACACAACGCGCCCTTTGCCTGTCTCGATGCGGAAGAGATCATTTTAGAGCAGGGCGACCTGCCGCATATTATTGAAAAAGGATATTACAACGACTGCCTCGAACGAGGACAAAAAGCGATTGGTGAAGCACTGAAACAGTCAGTGCCACTGACGCACATCGCGAGTGGGCAGGGGATGGTCGAAAAGGTCGCTTCTAATCGTCGCTTCCTCGGTGCGGATGGCAAAATCGAACATTGGCGAGGCAGTGCTGCTGCCGGTTCCGACGTGTTACGCGAATTGCCCGAAGGTCTGGTTGACCCCTGGCTCAAAACGGTGGCCTTTTATTCGAACGAGAAGAAAGTCGCCGCATTCCATTATTACGCCACGCACCCGATGAGTTACTACGGAGATGGCCGTGTTACCAGCGACTTCGCCGGTCTCGCCCGTAAACGACGCCAGACGGATGAACCGGGTTGCACGCACATCTACTTCACGGGATGTTCGGGGAATGTTGCTGCGGGTAAATATAATGATGGGTCCGCCAAGGCCCGCGCCGATTTAACCAACAGGCTGTATGCCGGCATTGTCGCTTCGGAAGCGGAATTGAAACCACAACCGATCAGCTCTGTTGGTTGGAAAACGCAGGATATTCTCCCTGTTCCCCGCGCTTCGTTTAATGAGGCGGCTATTATGGAAGGGATCAACAACAAAGAGAATCCGGTGGTGCATCGCAACCGACCTTCGTACATGGTGAGCTGGTTACGCCGCTGTGCGAATCGAATTCCGATTGTCCTCAGTTCACTGGCCGTCAACGACATCGCGCTGCTGCACTTACCCGCCGAATCGTTCCTGGAATACCAACTCCGCGCCCAGCAACTTGCTCCCGGCAAATTCGTGGCGACAGCCGCTTACGGCGACGGCGGACCCTGGTACATCCCCACCGCAGAGGCATACCCCCAAGGAGGCTACGAAGTCAGCGTCGCCTTCTGCGAACCCACAATGGATCCAATGCTGATGGATGGGATCGGGAAGTTGCTGGGGTAAGCACCTCTTCATCGTTTATGATCGGAGCAGACCATGTATGTATTCCTTCGCGAACGTAATCCCGCTCGGCATCCCGATGGGGAGATGCCCGATTATTTGCATGTGTGTGCGAGTTATACCTTCATGGGAGAGCGGTTGCAGGAATTTCAAGTTCTGTTTCACAATGATTATTTCTGCCAGGGACCGGTTCACCCGGATCCGGAAACGTTGGCGAAAATCCGAGCCGAGTATTATTTTGACAAATGGGGGCCGATGTCTTCAGAGGAAGAACAAATTCTTCGCGCTGATAAAAATGAGTGGGCTGCCAGATGGGCGAAGCAGTTTCGTGAACTCTATAAAACGAAGAAAATTCAGGCTCCCATGCTGCTCTGGGTCACTCGTAACTGGAAGGATCAGCTTTTTCTGTGGTGGTTACTGACGACGCTCGATTCCTGGGAGGACATCGACTGGGAAAATGTCTGGCTCGTTGATTCGGTGAGTGGCCACTTTGAAGATGAACAGAGGCCGATGGGCGATCAAGATTATTGGCTTCCCTGTCATCCGGACAAATCGCTCGAAAGGTCATTTGCGGAGAACTGGTATCCGATTGATGAGCAATTTGTAGAGTCTGCAAAACGAATGTGGGACGCGTTCGCCCGCGGCGCGTTAGATGAACTGGACCAGTTGCGGCATAAGGAAGAAATCGTGCGCCCGGTGTCTTCAATGGTCGACTATGGATTGAAGTTCAGGTTACCAGGACAGGTAGAGTCCGGTCTGTTTCGGCTCAGTCCGATGGATCAATTCTTCCTCGAAGATTTCTCAGTAGAGAGATGGCTCCGTCCGATCGACCCTTACAAAAACTGGCTGAAAAAAGACGAAGTCGCCGAATTGCATTTAATGAATTGTCTCGCAGATTCCCTATTTGTAGAACGTCTTCGCGAATGGGACACGCATTCTTCAACAACGCCATTGATTGAATCAAGTTCTATCCCCGAAGGTCCAAGCAGATACAACAATATTGAGTATCGGTTAACAAAACTCGGCGAAGACATCGTCCGGAACGGCTTCGAAGATGCAAGCCTGATTCCCACTTACCCCTTCGGCGGCACGACGATTTATGATCCCGCGAATAGGTGGTGCACGGTGGCCGAAGGAAATGGGTATCGGGTGGTGAAAGTTTAAAGTTTTACTTTCACAAGGTTTGCTTTCGAACATTGTACCAATTCCTCCGCGCAAGGAACTCTACCCGGCCCCCCGATGGGGAGATGCCCGACTGTCTGCATGTGTCATTTCTATTTTCGGCAAAATGGCATCAAAGTCCTGTTAACAAAAACCAAGGTCGACACGCACCACGAGAAGATTCTGGACGTCAGTTACGAACTCCGCAACTGGGCTGATCTGGGAACATGCACCTTTCGACCATAGGAACGAATAGAATGATTTGGACAACGTCGCGAACACAGGAAATCGGTTTATCGGCTATTAGTTGTGATCCCTTTGAGCAAGTCGTCGGCTTCAACAAGCTTCCTGAATATGAACAAAATCGTGATCCGAGAGATATGGGGCACATGAAGTCGCGTTATCTCTACCGATCGCGCTTAGCCGCAGGCTACTTTTTAGTCCAGGGCGACCACACGAACGCCAGGAAATGGGCCACCATTAGCGTCGACGCAGCGGAGACTTACTTCTTTGGGGAATGGAGAGATATCGAACCCTCCGGCAATGGTTCCGATCAGCCTCCCAGCCGGGATTATCAGGACAAACATCGGTTGTGGGTAGAATCATACGACTGGTCGATGTGTTTCATCGCGGCTTTGCAGCAGTGGGACACATTTGATCGATTCGCTCACATTCTCCGAGACGATGTGCGGCTTAATATTGATCAAACGGAAGCCCATCGCGCCTGGTGGCTTTATTTTTGTGGACGAGTTCGAAAACGCCCGCAACAGGAAATAGCAGGATTCCGCCAAACAGTTATGGAGTCAAAACGCGCCAAGACAGATCAACTCTTGCTCACCTGGGTGGATGCCTTGTTTGAGGGATCAGATGACGAGCTCCAGGACGCCATCAAAAAGTACATGCAGCACCACCGCCGGGTGGAATCAAAAAAACCGGGGTTAGGTTTAGCAATTCGTGGCTCGATCCTACTACACTATGGCGAACATCTGGGCCGCCAGTTCTCCCGCCCCGAAAAGAGTGATTTATATGTTGTAGAATTCGCTGATTAGTTCTGAAAAGGTTCATGGCTCATGAGTGGTTCCTTACATGCTATGCGTTGTGACAAATGCAAATTCGGTGAAGATGTGGTTGCGCCCCTATCGCGTGCGGTGAAAAGGCCCCACGACGAGGTCGCAGAGCTAATGTCATCTGGAAGCTACAGCACAATAGATCTTGCCAGCACTGGTGTTCCTGCAATCAGAACCCGTTTATTGAACGGAAACAAGAGCATATGCATGAATCCTGTTGGAGAACCGGGATGGAGCATGATGTTGGCCTTTTGCTGCGAGTACGCGACAGGCAATTCTTCTCCATTGCTCTTTTTTGACCAAGCGGGAACCTTCTGCGTCAGAGTAGACGAAGGAAGCACCCCTGATGGTCTTGAGAAGTTGGTAAAAGAGTCACCTTTCTGTGGAATGGATAGTCAGGAAGGCCGTGACTTTGTCACCGGCTATTAAATTCGCTGGGATTATGAGGTCGAGCTTATTTGCTGACTTCCCTCTTGGCATTCACGACTTGCGTTTTTGAAGCAATAGATAAACGACACTGAGAATAAGCAGCCCGAGGCTCGCGCCTATTAATCAGTTCCAATAATTAACAGGCTGGCTGGTGGAGAGTCTATCGACAGTGGGTGAGAAATGGGAAGCGGCTTGCTCTGGTTCCGGTAGGGGGAATGCTGTGTCTCACGTCCTGTACTATAACGAATCGCGTGTAAACTGAGTCGTTAAAGTTAGTGATGCAGCCAGTAAATCCACCTATGTTTCGCAGTTCTGATGCGACCGCTACACGATTGGAATGTCGCCTGCGATTTTGGCGAGGAGTTCTCTCATTACCGTGTTATTGACTTTAGCATGGGAGTATTTAACGTGAATTTCTGATGTGCCCAGGACTTCGCTGGCGACGGGATTCAGTTTTACTTTGAGGGTGGTGCGGGTGAGGGAGAACGAGAGTACGCCGCTGGTGATCGACTGCATCTGTGAATGGAGTTCGAGGTAGAAACCGTCTCCGTCGTCTTCCGTGTCTCCCTCTTCGGTTACGTCTGCTTCTGGTGTTGGTTCTGCTTCTTCATTTATGTTTTCTTCTTCGGCTATGTTTTCATCTTCTTCTTCGGAAGAAAAAGTTCGTTGCAGCAGGAGGTAATCTTCCGGGTCAAAGTCATCGGCAGCAAAGACAAGTTGCGCGAGGCCATCCTCGTCTTCAAGATGTAAGTGATGCGCAGAAAACGTTTCTATCGAGGGTTCAGTCACAGGTATTCCAGACAGAGGGAAAAAAGATGTTTATTTAGTGTTGGTGATCCAGCTGACTGGCAACCGGGTGATATTCGTCTGGGCCAGTCCGTTGTTCTTCGTGCGGTCTCCTGCACAGTGGCCGAGAACAATGTGATCGCCGACGACATCCATTGCGGTGTAACAGTACCAGCCATGGGGGTCATCATACAGATTACCGATAACGGTCCAGCTTTGACCTTCATCTTTGGAAACAGCCAGAGTCAGCGGGGTCCGTTTGCCAGCAAGTTCTTTGGGAATATTGGCATGGTTATTCCAGACGGCGACGAGGTCACCCGTCTGCGGGATTCGTTCAATCGTGGCGGGCGAGACTGGGGAAACCAGATTGCCCGATTCGAGTTGCGTCCAGGAATGGCCATCGTCTTCCGAGTAGGTCACGAACTGCGTTCCCCCATTAGTGCGGACGAACATCAGGGTACGGCCATCGCTAAGTTCGATGAGTCCCGGTTCCTGCAGGATAACGGGTTTACCGTTGATGGGAGTAGGAGTGGCGACTTCTTCGGACCGTTTCCAATGCTGACCCTGGTCGTCCGAGTAGTAACAGACCAGGCGACCATTGGGGTTGAAGCCACCATTGATTTTGGTGTGCTGCGCGACAGCCAACAGCAGGCGGCCGGATTCAAGTTGGATCACCCGGTCGTTATTGAGGACGTAATAGTCGACTTCGCTGTCGGGGATGATTGTAACGGGGTCCGACCAGGTCTTGGTTTCATCTTTGCTGAAGCGAACCACGGGGCGGCAATCGTCCCAGCTGTTTTTGGCGAGATAGAACAGTGCGATCGAGTCATCCGGGAGACGGAGCAGCGAGACCGACATGATGTTCTCGCCCGCATGGTTCTCCAGAACTTCCACGCTTTCGTCCGTCCAGGTGGCTCCGCCATCAGTGGAGGTGCGACTGGCGAGGTAAGCGGTGGAGTTGTCAGCGGCCCCGTCTGTGTAGTGAGTATAGATGAACAGGAGTCGTCCATCCTTCAATTGAATGAAGTCACCTTCACTGTTACGTGGGTTGTCTGCCGAGGGAGGAAGTAGCTCGATCCGTTCGATGGGATCAGCGGCGACAGGTGTTGCCAGTGCGAAGGTGATCAGGCAAAGCAGGGCCAGAGAGGATGAAAAAAAACAGGTTGAAATCAAGCGGGGAGAAGTCATCGGTTCCTCGGTAGGCAGGGCGTGGTCTGTCATTAATTGGAATGGTCACAACGGTACCATGAGGACCGACCTGTGGGAAGTCTCTGCTTTGAGGAGTAGTCTGGAATGCTTGTGCCTGACGGCACCCGGGTTGGAAAGAGGGCCAAGGCTCAGAGTCTGAGTTAGTGAGAGCGTTGGATTGCGAACTCAGTCAGTTCTTCCAAAATCGTGCGGCTGTTGCTATCGGGGAGTTTTGCCAGGTTGGCTCGGGCGGAGGTGGCGTATTCGCTGGCGGTTTGGCGAGCGGATTCGATCGCCCGATACTCCTGCAGGTAGGGAGTCAGTTTTTCCCAGTTCTCTGCAGAAGGGCTGGCCAATAATCCGCGAATGATTTCTTCGTCGGCAGGCTCGGCCATTTGTAGCAGGCGGATAAGAGGGAGGGTCATCTTCTGCTTGTAGAAGTCGGAACCGAGCGACTTCCCAGCCTGGGTTTCTTCGCCCATGATATCGAGAATGTCATCGGCAATCTGAAACGCACAACCCAGGTCGCGACCGAACTGTTCGAGCGCGGCGATTTCTTCTTCGGTGCACTCGGAGTAGTACGCCCCCAGGGAGCAGCTGACGGCACAGAGTTCGGCCGTCTTTCCGTTAATGATCTCGAAGTAACGTTCCTCGGTCAGGTCGATGTTGCCCCGTTCGCTGATTTGCGTCAGCTCGCCTTCGCAGACGATGTTCGTGGAGCGACCAATCTGCCGACAGGCGTAAGTGCTTTCCAAGCTACTGGCCAGATGGAAGGAGTGCGTAAACAGGTAGTCGCCGAACAGCACGCTTGTTTCGGTATTCCAGCGACTATTTACTGTCGCGACATGGCGGCGGGTATTGGCATCGTCGAGAACATCGTCATGCACCAAAGTCGCGGTGTGAATCATCTCCACGACGGCGGCCAGCACGTGATGGCTGTGGTTAATTCCTCCACAGGCATCGGCGGTAAGCAGCAGCAAGGTTGGACGAATCCGTTTCCCGCGAAAGCGAGAGACGTGTTCATGGATATCCCTGATGACGGGTTGATCGGTGTGGAGTTCTTCGGCGAAAATCTGTTCGGATTTCATCAGATCGGTACCGACCGCTTCTATAATCTTTGCGATCAGATTCTGTGCTGCCAAATCCTTACTGGTATCCATGGGCGTCGACTTCTGCTGGTTCGGTTGGTCTAACTGATTCTCTATAAAGCGGTTAGGGAAGGCATCCCGAAGAGAGTTAGGTGATGTCGAGGACGAGTGTAGCCTCCCGTTTCTCGCAATTATAGTGTCAACCGAATTTATTCGGACTTGTTAACAGGCTTTGTTCTCAGAAAATGCCCACTTTTTCCGCCCGACTTTTCGGCCAGTTGAATGGGACCAATCACCATTTCGCGGTCGATCGCCTTACACATGTCATAGATTGTCAGGGCGGTGACAGAAACGGCGGTGAAGGCTTCCATCTCCACGCCTGTTTTTCCCTCTGTCTTCACAGTTGCTGAGATAGTGACGCTGCAGTCATCGGGGAAGTCAAAATCGATCGACACGCCGTCGATGGGGAGAGGGTGGCAAAGTGGGATCAGGTTGCCCGTCTGCTTTGATCCCATAATACCCGCCAGGCGAGCGACTTCGAGAACGTCTCCCTTTTTGAAATTACGCTGCTGAATCTTGCTGAGCGTTTCCGGATGCATGGTGATACGCCCTTCCACGCGAGCGAGACGAGCGGTCACAGGTTTCGCTCCCACATCCACCATGCGGCTGGCACCAGTTTCATCGAAATGGGTGAATTCAGTCATGAGGGTGCAGTTCAGAGTTTATGAGGGTCAGAGTTCATGAGGGATGGTAAGAGTTCGAGAATGTGTCACTCACCCAGGAGGGTGTCGATATCGCGACTTCCGTCAACGATGGTTCTTATCTCGATTCCGTCTTCAATGGGCACATAAAAGACTACGTAACGTTTGTGTGTGTGAATGATCGAAGGTCTGGGAACAGGTCGAAATAAGCCGTGCCCATCTAGGGTTGGCGAGCGTATTGTTCTGTTTTGGCTCGGATATCTGCTGAGAGCTTTTTCGCAACATTGGCTCGGTCATAATCGATTGCCACATAACTTAAGTAAATTACGAAGTTCGGTGGTCGCATTGCGGGTCCATTTGACTATTGCCATTATTTGAAGAGTTTCGCTGCTTCCAGGTCTTGTTCGATTTGTCTATTCACTTCATCCCAGTCAAGTTCAGCGGATTCTCCCCGAGCGGACTGTTCAGCGGAGGTGGCGAGTTTGTTTTTGAGCCACTCAAGTTGCGTGAACTTCTTGACAGCGAATTCAATCGACTTGGGCGGAGTATCACTTTTGCATTCCTCGATGAGGAAGTCGCGGAAGCGTTCGAGTTCAGTAGGGGATTCGGTTATGGATGGGACCTCAGAGAGTTTTTAAGTCGTTTTCAGGTAATTTGATTTTAGCACCTTTCAGGTGGGATGGTCAAAGGGGGACCAGAATTCTCCCAGGGACGTAAAAAAACCGTCATGAACGAATCGTGTTCATGACGGTTTGATATTCCGTTTGTTATTTAGTAGACGCAGTGAGTCTTACTCGAGATTTGTCTCACCTGCGTACAAATAACTTGGAGATATAAATCGCCCATGTTGCTTGCAGGAGGACGAAGGAGAATCCGGGGAAGGGAACTTAGTTTACTTCCCGAGGATTCGTGTTCGACTTATGCGATTTGTTTTTTACGTCCAACGAGTGTCCGGATTCGTTCGGCGAGCAAAGCTGCGTCGAAAGGTTTACGGAAGGTCTCGTTGAAAAGAGTTCTGTCGAAACCGCTGGCGTTATCATCGTCACTTAGTAGTCCGATGAGAACTGTTTCGAGGTACTCGTTATTCTTTTTAAGATTCTGTGCAATCATCAGGGCTTCATGCCGTCCGAGTGTGAAGTCGATGACGACACAATCCGGATGCAATGATTCGGCCTGAATTCCAGCTTCGAAACCGCTGATAGCAGATTCGATTCGGAAATCATCGATACCGATCATTTCGCCGAGGTTACGGCGAACATTCTCGTCGGCACCTACCAGCAGAATTTTACCCATGGCTTCATCCTCAAGTTCACCCAGAGGCATACCGTGCTCTTTCAGGAAGCGAATCAGGTGTTCGCGAGGGATACGGCGGTCTTGCGAACCGGGAATCCGATATCCTCGTAAACGCCCTGAGTCGAACCATTTGCTGACGGTTCTCGGGGCAACTTTGCAGATCTTAGCTACCTGTCCAGTAGTGAAGATCGTCCTCATCGCGGGCTCTCCAATCGTTTCATTTGATCCTGCAGAGGGATAGTCCCTCCAAACGTGTGCCTCGGTCTGCGTCAGAATTCGTCCTTGTCGGGTTCAGGGTCCGATAACGATGAGTTCTGTTTCAGGTATATACTAAGGTCACGGTTTAGCAACATTAAAAAGGAATGTGCACAAGAGTAAGATGTCAGATCAAGCTGACCTGAACCCTTCCGGTGTTTCCAGTCATAACTTTTGTAATGGGTCTCTTAAATTGCTGGTGACAAGAGGTCATCAGAACTTGAGAGTTGGGGCAGGGACCGGAGGCTTATCGCCTGAGCAACCGGCTCGATTGGTAATGTTTGCATCCGTTGTGTCTCCCCCCATTAGCAGGTAACCAGAACTTGAACATTCCTTTGCATCCCTGCAGAGGAAACACCTCGTTGGTGTTTTGTGTTCAGGCTCCAATTGCCTGCACTATTCTTTCGACCGGACGCGGGTATCGACTTTAGGGTGTTTAGCGGCCATAACCAACGAGACCGTTATTGCACGTGAGACGATTCGCCCTGTAATAGAGCTAAATCGGATGTGGGGGCGAGCAGGAAAAGCGGTGCTCGCGTGAACGTAAATCCTAACTTGGAAGAGGTTACAACGAACCTTCGCTTGTTAAGAGTTTCTGGCCTGAAGCGCGAGAGGCATTTGCCGGATGCGGTGAAAAATGTTGGAAGAAACTTTGTATTCGGGTTGACACCATTTTCCCGATGATGCCGGTTTCGCGACCGAGACCTCCTGCACCAGTTTTAGAACTTCGCCAGAATGGACTCTGCGAATGTGACAGGCCAGAGGGCTGATGGGTTCGCGTCGTTCATTTCGACACGTTCAGATCGGACGAGAACCGAGCGAGCCAGATCAGACGGCTCAGGCCGCTTTGCGATTGTCGTCGGCGTTGACGTCGAATTCACCATTCTCTTTGATGTCATCGAACTGCACGGTCAGTCGTTTAGAAACGCCCGATTCTTCCATGGTCACCCCAAACAGACGGTCAGTTACCGTCATTGATGGTTTTCGGTGAGTGATCATGATGAATTGCGTTTCTGACTGGAACTCTTTGACGACATTGATAAACCGGCCGATGTTCGCCTCGTCCAGCGCGGCGTCGACTTCGTCTAGAATACAGAACGGACTCGGTTTACTACGGAAAATCGCCATCAGCAGGGCGACAGCCGTCATCGTTTTCTCCCCACCACTTAAGAGAGAGATGCTGCGAAGCTCTTTACCCGGTGGGCGGGCGACGATTTCAATGCCACATTCCAGCGGGTCATCGGGATCTTCCAGGATGATATCGCCGTTTCCACCACCGAACAGCTTGCGGAAGAGGTCCTTGAAGTTCACGCGGATCGAGTCGTAGGTCTCGATGAACATCCTTTTGCTCTCGGTGTTGATCCGTCGGATGATGTCTTCGAGCGCGTTTTTCGCCTGCGTCAGGTCTTCCAGTTGCATGCTCAGGTGCGCGAAGCGGGTTTCCAGAGAGTCGAGTTGGTCGAGGCTCTCGGTGTTAATGCTCCCCATTGTTTTCAAACGTTGACGTAACTTACTGACCCGTGATTCAATCTCTTCCCGTACCTGCTCATACAACGAGCTGAACTCTTCATCATTGAGGCCAGAGTCTTTTGAAGAGCTATCGATGGCGTTGGTTTGTTCTGCGGTCTGTTCTTCTGTCGAGTCCTCAATAAGTGACTTGTCGAGTTCCTCGTCCTGGTCCTCTAAAGTGGTATCCTCAATCTCTTCATCATCAGCAGACGAAGTTTCATCAAGGTCAACTTCCAAAGAGGACTGCTCTTCTTCGCTGGTCGATTCTTCGAGGTTCTCTTCCTGCCAGTATAGTTGAACGGCGGATGCTCCCGAGCTGACCACATCTTCCAACGTCAGCTGGTATTCTTCTTCAATTCGTTCCCGCAATGTTTTCAATTGCAGTTGGAATTCCTGAAGGCGGATTTCTTCTTTATGCACCCGGTCGGACAGTTCCCGTCGGACCTGGCGCATTTTGCTTTCCCGATCGACCAATTCGGCGCGGGAGTCTCGGCATTTTCGTTTAAGACGTATCTGGGTGAGGGCACGCGATTCCAGTGTTTCTCCAGATAGAGCCTGGTCCGCCAGTTCCGAATTCGATTTGAGAAGTTGGAGACGGAGTTCGCTCAGTTTGCTGCGGAACTCTTTGTATCGTTCTTCGGCTTCTTCACGTCGTTCCAGACGCTGGCCTAATTCATGTTCTAATCGATCAAAGGCTGTCTGCAGGCTGCTTAAACGTTCTTCCTGTTTTGCCAATTGAAGTTGTTCATCCGTCGCGGATTGTTTGAGCAGTTGCAACCGATGTTCTGAATTAGTCAGCGCATGCTCTTTCTCTTCGATGAGCGATTGCAGGCTGGCCTGTTTCTTTTCTGCCTGTGAATGTTCTTCGAAAGCGGATTCCAACTGTTTTTGCAGTTGCTCGTTCTCAATCCGAAGTTTCTGTGACTGAGTATTCTGCGCGGTCTGTTTGCCCGTCAGTTCGTCAACCTGTTTTTGTTTCTGCTCCAAGGTCATCCGGACCGCGTTGAACCGTTCAGTCTGTTCCTTCAGCTGAAGTTCTTTATCCTGTTTGTGTTGAAGTGCTTCGCGATGTTCAACATGAAGCTGGTCGGCCAGGGCCGTCTGGTCGTCAATCTTCTTTTCTTGAAGTTGAATGTCGTGTCGCAGTTGTCGCAACTCGGACTTTCGAGTGATCAGCGAGGTTTCCGTACGCAGACTTCCCAGGTAAAGGGTACCATCTGCTTCGAGCAGTTCGCCTTGAAGCGTGACGAATCGAGAGGGGTGGCGTGCCTGCTTTTGCAATGCGAAAGCAACGTCGAGTGTTTCGACCAACCAAGTTTCCGCCAGCAGCAGTTCTGGTAAATCGGGAATCGGGCAGGCGGTAACAAGCTTGTCGGCGCGCTGAACCACTCCGTCGATTGACGAAAAGTCTTCCAGTTCTCTTGTTCGGCCGGCAGTCTGGGCGAGAGAAAAGAATCCGACTCGTTCCGATAACTGAACCTGATTCAGATAGATATGCTCCATGATTGGTGCAGCATCGTCGACGACGATCAATTGCGCCCGCATTCCCAGTGCCACTTCCAACTCGGCGGCGTGGAGCAAATCAACTTCGAGCAAGTCAACGACGGAACCTCGAATCTGTTTCCATGGAGAATCGGCTTCGGAACTGTTCGCCCGTTTGAGAATCTCGCGAACCCCCAATCCGATTCCTTCTTCACGTATCTCCAGGTCTTCCAGTACTGTTTTGCGAGCACGGATTCCGCTTAAATCTTCCCGCAGTGTGGAAATTCGACGAACAAGATCCCGGTGACGTTGAGACAGTTCCTGATTCTGTTGTTCGTGAAACTGAAGTTCCTCGCGGGTGGCATTCAGCTGTTGTTCATGCGCATCGAAGACTTCCTGTTGTTGATTTCGTTCCGTATGAAAATGGGCGAGCTGTTTTTCAATTTCTTTCTGATCGCGATGGGTTTCTTCTATCTGCAGACGAACACTGTCGACCGAATCCTGCAGACTTTCCACACGATGCGCGGCGCTGGCCATCTGCTGAGTCTGGTCCAGAAGCTCTTTTCGAGCGTCTTCGAGCTTCAATCGTTCCGAAGAAACACGAACGGATAGCTCCTGAATGTGGGAGCTTCCTTCATCAATTCGATTCTGTTGCGATTCGAAATCGGTTCGGAATCGATTGAGTTGGTCGCGGGTATAAGTGTGTTCCTGGTGACCTTCCTTTGCGCGAAGCATCAAGGTTGATCGCTGATGTTGTAATCGTGTTAACTCATTTTCGAGTTCTCGAATTCGCGACGTCTGGTGGCGTTGGGTCGCTTCGAGCGAGGCAACCTGTTCCCGGTTCTGAGATCGTTCGGTCTCAATGGCCGTCAGGCGTTCGTCGATTTCATTCAGTTCCCCTTCCGATTCAGCAAGCTGGCTTTCCAGATCGGACTGATGACTGTTTTTCTCGTCCAGACTTTTTTGAGCAGACTGCAGTCGCTCTTTGATCTGGCTGCCCTGGCTGTGGATGTAGCGATAATCGTCCGCAGCAAGTCCGAGCCAGAGCTGCTTCAGCTCGAGTGAAAGGTCCCGATAGCGGGAAGCCTTCACTGCCTGATCGCGTGTTGAATTCAGTTGAGATTCAACTTCGTCGACAATGTCGGTTAACCGTTTCAGATTCTGGTCGACATGCTCCAGTTTCCGCTGAGCTTCGACTTTGCGAGACTTATACCGGCTGATACCGGCCGCTTCTTCGACAATGGCTCGACGGCTGGAGACATTCGCTTGCAGGATCTGGCCGACGCGGCCCTGTTCGATGATGGCATAAGCAGAGCCGCCCGTTCCTGTTCCGCTGATCAGATTGCGGACATCTTTCAGGCGAACCGGCTGCTGATTGATGAGGTATTCGGAATCGCCACTGCGCCAGAGTCGGCGACCGATCTGAACTTCATCGAGATCGATTGGCAAAAAGCGAGACTTGTTATCGAACGTCAAGAGTGCTTCGGAAACCTGTGCCGGTTTGCGTGAGCTGGAACCGTTGAAGATGACATCCGACATCTCCTTTCCACGAAGGCTTTTCGCACTCTGGTCGCCCAAGAGCCACTTGATCGAGTCGACTACGTTGCTCTTGCCACTTCCGTTGGGGCCAACGACACCCGTCACACCCGTTGAAAAATCAAACCGAGTCCGATCCGCAAAGCTCTTGAAACCAAATAGTTCCAGAGACTTAAGCATTGTTAAACCTTAACGAAAAAACGGTCGGATTTGGGGGAGGAGGCAACAAACGTGAGCAACAATCAGTTCCACGAGATCGAGAGGATATAAACAGGTCAAATGAGAAAACTTACTGACGTAAAAGTGATGCGACATGTGACGAGTGAATCGCTTATTCTTCTCGTTTAAACGGATTCTTGAAATCGAAAAAGCGGGTTCGTCGTTCGACGTAATTCGATTTCTCCAGCGCTTCTTCGCTGGGGCCGTCTTCATCAGCTACGACTTCTTCTTCTCCGCTAGCGGTTTGGAATTTGTAATCCTTAATGACTTCGTCGTAACCGGCACCATCTTCGGAGCGGGTCAGGCGGGCGTCGTGATTCCGTTGTTCCGAGAAGATGTTCGGTACGTTATTACTATTACCCACGCGGATTTTGTGTCCCTTGTCACTGGGGGATCCTGATGCCATTTGCGGACGAACATAATATTGTCCTGCCTGGGGCAGGGCGTTCACTTCGAGGCGACCAGGTAGATTCTTTTGTGCATCTGCCTGACTCAACATTTCGGCGACATCCGGATAGGTGGCCCCCATCTCGACGACCGTGCGAATGACTTCACTGATTTTGGTGCTTACGACCTGCTGTTGATCCTTAGGAGGAAGATGGAAGTTGCTGATTGTGATAGTCTTGTCTCCCGCTTCTCCTTTGATCAGAATATCTTTTCCTGCTCGCACAACGATCGGAGTGGTGAATTGTTGGTCTCTTCCGAATAGAACAATTTCCGCTTTTTTCTGAGTCGTCAGGTGGATCATTGGGGCAGCCTCGGTTTTGACGTCGTGTAGCGAGAACTGACCTTTCATATCTTCCCCACGGATGTAGGGATCGGTTACATCAAGAGTCGATAATGCGCGGAAGGAACCGTAGCGGGTTTCCGCACTAGTGATGTCTCCTTTATTGATGAGAGTCTGAAGCTTCATATGGGATTCAACATCTTCAACTGAAGCCATGGCGGCGAGTGCGTAAATGCGGAAGGCATGTTCTTTTTCTGCTGCTTCTGCCAGCACGTCCAGACCATCCGTTTCACCCATATAAGCGAGAGCAAGCGCTGAATGAAACCGGACTTCTAACCATTCACTCTTCAGTCCTGCTTGCAAAGTGGGAATCGACTGAATCCCAATCGCTTCCAGTTCCAGGGATGCGGCTTCGGAAGACTTGGGGTTGAGCAATTTGTCTTTTAAACGAGTGATCCTGATATTCTGAGCCACGTTTGTTTCGCGGAAAGCAATCCGGCGTACCACGTTCAGGTAACGAGCATGGTTATCTTCATACTGTGGCATGATTTTCAGATCGATTTCAGTGTCAGTTTTGGCTTCCGCCATCGATTCCCGAATCCCGTATTCATCGTAATGGTAGAACCGGTTTCCGATTTTGTCTGAGATCCTTTTGGCGTTACGTACCGTGCGCACGTCGCTGTTTAGGTAGAGTTTCATTTCCCGTTCTTTGAGAGACAGACCTCCACTGAGAATTTTTCCTCTTTTCCGCAATTTCTCACGGCTTTCATCGCCGGAGGAATCACCCGAAACCAGAATCGGACCTTTGGCGACAGCGAGAGCACGCCCTTTTTTGATCCCTTCGCCGGGAGTTGGCATGACTTCTGTAAGATAAGTCTCCAATAACCTTCCCCCATTTAAGTCAGTTGCTTCGCTATTACCAGGGATGTGGACTTCGATATCAAACAGGTCCCCCTTTTGTATCAGCGGCGGCAGGAACGCCTTCACTTCCACAAGTGTCGTATCGGGTGAACGCAGAATCCGGTTGGCATCTTTGACTTTTTTTAACGCCATCTCTCGTTTCAAGTGCGTCCTTTGTGTCGAAATGGGAGGGTCATCCCCTGTTCCTTTCAGTCCGACGACGAGACCGATTCCATAGACTCTTACAGCCGTATTACCACCAATACGAGTGTAGTCGCCCACCATGGGAGTATGCAGAGTGGTGTCCAGATCCTGATCGCCCAGCCTGTCGAACTTGTCCTTCTTGAACGGGTTCAAATCATCCAGCGAGGGCAGTTCTGCATGGATGCTCAGGCAACTCAAGCTGAAAATTAAGCCGAGCAGGGTTCGCGTACACCACTTTCGGAGCTGAAAGCTCTTACAGTGGGGGTGGTCGGAATTGGAGTCGGTAATCACTGTCTGCGTTTTCATCGTGTTCGAGTCCTTTCGAGACCGACGATCGCTCTGAGCCTGGATCCCGGGAGATCAGCCACTCGGAGAATAATTATGTATTGTCGTATCGAGGACATGAACGCGACTGACTGTCGCTGTTGTTCTGTCCTCTTCTGCGCGGGGAATAAGCAAGGGAGTTGTTTCTTGTTCTCAAACAACATTGCCTGTTAGGGCGATCCTCACTTCGTCTCCGTTGCAGGTCTGAAACTGCCTGCGAGAGATTTGCCAGATCGGCACACGTCTAATCCTTAGCGCGCGACTGATCGACAAAGAGAGGCGGGAAAGATATTCCCAAGGCCCATTCAGGTCAAGATCGGTCTCACCATATCGGTTACACACTTGGCAGTTCGATCTGGAGAAGGAGCTTGCCGGGTTGTTCGCCCGATTTCCCTTGGCTGGAATCGTTAGAAATTAGAAATCTTTGATCAGACCTACTCTATAAGTCTTTTCCTTGTAAGGGGTTATTGTTATCAAAAAAAACAGGGTGAACCTTGCAGGTCTCAAAAGGTCTGATATACTGTTACACGCTTGAGACGGGAGAGCCCCTCGCGGGTTGGCTCGTTTAAATCAAGCCCAAGTGGCGGAATTGGCAGACGCGCTAGGTTGAGGGCCTAGTGGACATAATAGTCCGTGGAGGTTCGAGTCCTCTCTTGGGCACTCGTTGATCACTTTCGAATAGAAATATCAACTTGAGTGTCATCACGCTCAATAGCGACAAATCAAAAAGGGTTTACGATTTTAGATCGTAAACCCTTTTTTTGTGCATCAGCGTAGCTTAGCACCAACAATGTTCAGGCAGATTGTGAATTCAATGAGGCTGCGTCGTGCTGCATCAATTGACGCTCAGGTGGCCTGGCTTTATCCAAACGTCTCAGCTACTCAGCTACTCAGCTACTCAGCTACTCAGCTACTCAGTATAGCACTCGAAAGTTGACGTCATTCGAGTCGATCTCGTAACGTACCAGTACGACGGGTTATTTCTTTGCCCTAACGAGAAAGGGGCAAAATCAGATTCTGTCCCGGATATGTGTGGCTGCTATCGGTTCCTAAAAGCCCTTGAAAACAGGAGGCTACGTCGCCTGAACGCGCTACGGTTAACTTGAATGCGATATAGAACCCAATTCCGACTTTACTTGGACAGCCTCTCCCGGTATCGCATCTGTCGGTAGTGCGGAATTGAAAATAAAGAAGAAGAATTACCATGCTGAACCCACTTCATTTTTTTCGTCAGACGACCGTACCTTTGATGGCTTGCGGCCTCGTCTGTGGTCTTCTGACTAGTTTCGCTGGGGCTCTTTCCGCCCAAACGGTGGATCCGGAATCAGTTTTGGGCGATACCACATTGCCTTCCTTCGAAGACGTGTCGCAAAAATTCCCTTACGGAATTACGGGTAAGACGCCACCGTCACTGCTGAAAATCAATTACGAAGGTCAAAAGCCTTACCACAGGCACCGCATCAATTTAAGGAACTTCCAAGGCTGTCCTCAGGTCGAAATCTCCGAGGGGGGCAGACTTTGGGCAACTTGGTTCGGATCCAACGTCCAGGCCGAACGGGCGCCGTTCCACAATGACCAATTCTCGGTGATTTCGACCTCTGCCGATGATGGCAAGACTTGGAAAGAAGTCTTTGTCTTCGACCCGAGCGAGCTTCTCGGCGGGGGAGCATCTGACCCGATGCTGTGGAAAGATCCCAATGGGAATATCCGCTTCATTGGCCACAGGAACATCGATTTTAAAGGCAAGGATGAATTCGCCTCCTCCGCGTGGGAATTCACCATGCTCGACCCCGAAGTCGAACATTCCGCATGGACTGCTCCTCGCCTGCTTGGAAACAAGAACATCTCGGTCATGAAGCCGCTCAATTTTCCAGACGGCACGATTATGCGTTCGATGGACGACTTCAAGTTCGTTGGCAGCGACGACAAGGTGAGGATTCGTTTTTTGAAAGAGGGCACCGATGGCAAGCCGATATTTGTTTCGGAATTCCCTGTTGATAACGACGCCGTTTTTGCAGAACAAATGCCCATCATTAGAAAAGACGGCAGCCTTTTCACGTTCTACCGCGCTAAAAAGGGACAAAAATTTGCGGAATCCTTCGATGGCGGCAGGACTTGGGATTTGGGCGGCTATTACCCGATGCAGTTCTCAATCAATACTAAGTGCATACTCAAAACATTACCGTCGGGAAGAGTTTTGCTAGTCGCGAACGACGTCCAGTTGAAAGAGGAAAACGGCAAGAAAAAATACTACTATACCGACGAAAACGGTAAGGAACGCGAGCTTGAAAAGTATAAGACATCGCGGACCCGCATGACTGCCTACTTATGTGACGACGATGGCGAAAACTTCGCACATAGAATGCTTTTATGTGACGAAGGTCAAATCAGCTATCCTTCGGCGACGCTCGGTAAAGACGGGGCCATCTACATCGTTTACGACCAAGGGTGAGGCGTGATAGGCCAGCACACAATCTTCTTGTCAAAGATTACGGAAGAGGACATTCTTTCGGGTAAACTCGTCAATGACGAAAGTTTCTTGAACAACATTGTCAGCCGTCCCAGCGATCAAGGCGGCGGGCGGCGAGCGGGTGACAAACTCTAAAAATAGCCAGAATCATGCTGCCCGCGCTGGTTAGCGACCGCACATGTCCTGACCGAGATTCGTTATTGAGAACGCACAGAACGCCCCAGGAACTGCGGGTGATTCAAAAATGGCAACCTGATACCATCCCCAGCCCAAGATTGGTCGCCAGCAAGGATTCGCTGGCATTTCACCTGATTCGACGTTCGCTGACAGGGATGGTCAGATGTGGTTTCGATTTCTCATTGTGCTGGCCGTGGGCCAGATGGTTCCATTTGCGCTTGCTGCCGAGAAGCCGATCGTTCTCGATCCTTCCTATCGGCACGATATCCTGGTGACCCAGCCGCAGGAAACAATGCGTCATTTCCGGGCGTACACCGTCAGTTTCGATTCGGATGACGATGATGGCGGAGATGGAGACGCCGATCTTAAGGCGATTCCTGAGTGGGTTGCCTACGAAATGCGCCGACATACCGGCCCGATTCCGAAAAATAACCGGCCGGAATGGTTTACCGATTCTGATCTGTTCACACGGGGAGAAGCGGCCCGTACTGATTCTTACCATTTCTCTCAAATCTTCCGGGCCAGCCATTCCGATAGTATGCAACTGGGGTATGACCGAGGGCATTTCTGCATGAAACACCATGCAGCCCGTTTGGGAGCTGCCGCGGACTGGAATACACACACCACGCTCAATTGCTTTCCGCAGCGAAACACATTGAATCAAGGCGCCTGGCTCGACCTGGAAAACAAATGCGCCGAATGGGCCGATCACTATGGGCGAGTCTGGATCATCACTGGCCCGATAATTTACGGAAAAGAGCCCCGCAACTGGCTGGGGGAGCAGGGGGAGGTGCCTGTCGCGATTCCTGATGCAGTATTCAAAATCATTTATAAACCTTCGACGAACAAGTCGGTCGATGTGATGGCTTTCATCTACCCACAGGAAACTCCTCGATTAACAGGCGGATACGATCATCGCCCATATTTGACGAGTATTCGGACAATTGAACATTTCACGGGGCTTCAATTCTTCACCCGGCTGACTCCTAAACATCAGGAGTATCTGAAAATAAGAACGGCGACGGAACTCTGGCCGATCTCGAGTGAGCTAGCAGGTAACGAAGCCGTCAGACGAAACTGAGCGATACAAATCGATTTGACCGACGATGATCTTTCAGAAATCGACCTCGACAGTTTGGGATACGAGCA